>JANMZB010000252.1:0-1082 GCA_031382725.1 Sphingobacteriaceae bacterium
GAAAACAACGCAATAGTCCAAACCTTATCTTCATCCGAAACCTGAGAAAAATAAGTTTTCATTAAGGCTAACTTTTCGTTGGTACGATTGGTCGCATTGAGCTCGTAAAATAGATCTGCCAATTGTTTCATGCTGCACTATCGTTTGTAGGATCTATCGTGTCGGGTTCTTTTTCATCTATACCTACGCCTTCCCATAGCGTGTCTACCTCGTAGGCTTCGTAGCCATTTTCTGAAAGGTATTTTGCAAAAGTAGATTTGTACCCATGGGTAGCCAGTATTTTTGTAGCTCCTGTTTCTTTTATCGCCCACAGCAGTCCCTTCCAATCCGCATGATCGGACATTACAAATCCCTTGTCTACTGGGCGTCGACGCTTGGCTCCCCGCAAATTCATCCATCCCGATACCATAGCGGTTTCTTTTGATTTGAATTTTCTCATCCAAGGAGTACTTAGTGCCGAGGGGGGAGCCAGAATCATCGCTCCCTCAAATTTTTTAGCATCCGTTTCTTTGGTGATCAATTCCATTGCGGGCAGGTCGACACCAATGTTTCTAAAAGCCTCATTGGTATTCCAGACAGCTCCATGAGCCAGAACCTTTCCATAGTCTGGATCCAAATTTTTTAATAATCGCTGTGTTTTGCCCAATGGATATCCAAAAAGAACACTGGTTTTTCCTTCTGTCTTATTTCTACTCCACCAAGTATGAATTTCATCCATGATGATTTCCTGCGGTTGCCAATTAAATACGGGCAATCCAAAGGTACACTCCGTAATGAAAGTATGGCATCTCACGGGTTCGAACGGCGTACTGATGTTGTCCTCTTCTACTTTATAATCTCCGCTCACTACCCAGATCTCTCCCAGATATTCCAACCGTATTTGTGCAGAACCCACGATATGACCTGCTGGATGAAGTGAAATTTTTACACCATTGATGAAAATAGCTTCATCATATTCCAGTGTTTCCAAGGTTATGTCTGCACCCAATCTAAGTCGAAGTATGGGGGCTGAAAAATGGTGTGATAAATATTGTTGACAACCCCATTTGGCATGGTCAGAGTGTGCGTGGGTAATGATAGCC
>JANMZB010000274.1:0-1125 GCA_031382725.1 Sphingobacteriaceae bacterium
GTTGGAACAAGCCCTGGGATCCCCTACCCGCCGACATGGTAGACCACGGTACCGATCCTACGTCGATCGTTGGACCTACGACCCCGCCCACCGCGACGTACAGGTACGACACGAAGAGGTAGTACTGTGATAGGACAACAATTCCCCTACCAGATACAAACACCGTTCCTCGGCTACGGTATGACATGTAGAAGTAGTACTGATATTGGACAACAGACCCCCCTTCGAAGGACTACGTTCCTCGGCTATGACTGACAGGTACCACTAGTACCGAAGCGACCCCGTTTTGGGAATAACAACTACCTGGCAAATCTACCGTCAACGACTAAGGAGACCCTCCGCTATGAGGCTACGGGACAGATGGTAGAACAAGTACAGGAGAAGGGCAAAGGCCTCCTATCATGGAGTCAACAAAATGCTCGAAACACAGGACCCGCCATGCACACGACATTATACAACATCCACCTTCCACGATATGCAAGGCACACCCCTACACAATACACAACCCACAATTCACATTTTGCAATAGCATCGCACATCTCACCACAAATACCCCACAATATAAATGTTACAATATCACCTACTGTATACTACAATAAAACAAAAACAAAAGAAAAAGCTTCAGGGTAGCTAGGACATGCGGTCGACCGGGTCCTAGACTAAGGGGAGTAATAGAGTGAATCTGATATGCAGTACGAAAGCCGTACAGTAAAACGGTACCAACGTATATGCTAGTACTAAGTAGAGTAAATCAAATGTAGTACACGTACGAAGTACGTGTCGGTATCACATTAAGTAAAGTACAAGTACTACAGAACGATAATACAACCCACAGTAAACCGTGCAATATACCTGTATACTAAGAAGAGATTCAACAAACCGAGTAAGTTGAGGTGAAGTGACCCAAAGTCAGTTGGGGTTACTTCACATTGCTCATTATATTTATCACCCAGGTATCAAGAAGACGTATAAGGTTATGTATTCTGGTACGAACTTAGAGTAGTTCCCCGGAAATAGATAAACTATAGTCACTGTAGTTACACCTGACCTGTAGCAAATGCATAGTCCTTAGTAGCCTTATTCGCATAAACTATCTACACAGGTAGACAAGCAGTAGCAAATGAG
>JANMZB010000301.1:0-1869 GCA_031382725.1 Sphingobacteriaceae bacterium
GACTTCATAATTTTATATTATATATTTTGTCTTTTTTCTCTCTCTTTCCAATATTGACCAAAAGCAAAATGTCGACAACCCACAACAATTTGAATACATCAACAAAAAATTGAGAACACAAATAATAATATACACACCAAAATCAAAACTAAAACAGTTACTTCAATACATTAACATTTGGTGGATTAATGATGAATTATTTATTATATCGTGGAATGGGGATGGGGACAGTCGGTTTGTGGCGAGGTATATCATCCTCCATTGGATTATCTGGAACATTCATCTATCAATACTCCACATATCATAGCAGTTTACGATTCACCGGAATGTTGAGTATTTCATTTCAATTCATCTGTATTTCATGGAGTATGGCATCCATGTTCGTATCCGATTATACACTATCAATGATTTGGATGATTGGTGGTGTTTGTACGAGTCTGATTGCAATTAATGCAAGAACACATCCCCGCCGGTATTCGAGGGAATATCGGTGGGACCCAAAATTCATTGAATGCATTCTTTCAATTATCATCGTTCGCATTGTGTTTAGTCTACACCAATCCACAAGATTTTTCCATCGTCGTAGCAGCCGGATACATTGCCGTGGGCATCGCTGCAATCTTGTATGTGTTTGGTACTTATTGTAGACCAATCCCTCTTCCCACATCTACGCCCACAGGCATTCATGATACAAATAATATTTGAAATACAATGTTGCATAACACATCCTTGGATCAAAATTTGAGCAACAAATGTATGATTCTCGTTGAGTATGGGTATCGATGTTCTCATCAGAACTACAATAGAAGAAGAAGAAATTAAAATCATTATTTTAGTAGGTGCTTCTAAAGCGCTATGCCGTAGTGACAACTATTGGTGATTGTTTTTAGGGAGGGTGGAAGTTCTCTTTTGAGTGCAGATTTGGAGAATCATGTGTGATCTGTGGAGTATGGGTTGTGCTATTAGCAATGTTATGCGGGACCGTGTGGCATGTTGCTGTTTGGAGTACTGGTGGAAAGAAGTGTGATTGTTTGGGTGTTCAGTTGTATTCTTTGTCTGGCTCGTTGAAGGCCTTGTTTTACAAAAGATTCTGTGCGTCGGATCCAGTCCTTTATCTGTTTCACAGGCATATTTAGCGTTGAATTTATTGGTTGATCGAGAACTCGTCGATCTATGGCGTCGAGTCTTTCTTTGGTGTCGTAGAGGGCAAGAATTTTGGGAGTGAGTTGGTTGATCGCTTGCTCATTCGATTGTTGGAGAGATTCATGGTGTTTGTCGCATCTAGTCTTCCATACGTCGATTGTTGCTCGCCATATTGCCTGTAATTGTTTCGTTGCTATTTTCTCTCCTTGCCCTGGGTATATCTGATCGTATTGTGTTACCCAGGTGGTGGACCATCGGCCTTTCAATATTTGCTGCCAACCTATTTCGTGTTGATGATTCATCAGTGCATCGAAGCGTGGGTGAATGGTGAATGGAGGTTTTGGAGCGTTGCAGGGTTGGGGTCACAGTATCGCCCACCGTAGGATTGAATTGAGCTGGTCGTGTTGCTCGTTGTGGGTGCAAAGAGGAATGGCTTCTAGTATCGCAGTGTTCCACCTATGGTTGTGTTCACAATGGATGAAGTGATCTTGAGTCTCAATTTGTGTTAGACACATTGGACAAGCTTTATTTATGGGAATGTTTGCCCGGCCTGGGTGGCCGTTCACTGGTAACCATTCATGTATCATTTGCATTATTGTTTTGCGGTGGTTTGGTGTTAGTGTATGTAAAACGTTACTGTGTATCAGCCAGCCGATGTTGTCGATGGTGTTGTCAGACCAGTTGTATTTGACCTGCATATATTGATAGAGGTCAGGTGTGGAGGCG
>JANMZB010000350.1:0-2184 GCA_031382725.1 Sphingobacteriaceae bacterium
TGGCATTATAGATTGCTCCAAAGCTTACATCATCTTTTACTGAAATATGTAGCATACTATATGCCATATCGTTTGCTTTACGAATCTTGATCTTGGGGGCATCTGTAGATGGCAAAAGTGATTCTGAAGCTTTAGGCACCTTGTCAGCACCTGTTAAAACTCCTTTATATCCTTTTACCTGTGCAAAGCTAAGAAATTTTGCAGCCCACATTGTGTAGTCCTCTTTCTTGCCAGAGAACTGAATTGGCTTAAAGGATTTATTATCTTCATCCATATTGCTGTTCAAAATAAAATAATTTGATTTAATTGGCTGTTTACTTAGCTGAATTATTTATTGATAAATTGATGAATTTAAGTGCAGTACTTGTATTTTGCTTTCTTGATTGCTTTCTTGATAATTATTTAGCAATCAATTTGCACTCAGTTGTTTTATTGTAAGAAAAACTATTTAGCACAGTACCTTGTACACAGTTGATTTCTTACTTATTATAATTTGTTGTTGGAGTGCAATACTGATGTTGTACAGAAAACACGTTCAAATAGTGTTTCTGATGTACTACAGTACTGTACGTTTTATTTTCACAGGTTTTGTTTTAGTACTGATGTAGTACAGAAAACACGTTCAAATAGTGTTTCTGATGTAGTACAGTACCTTTTTCAATTATCCTCGAAACAGTTTTATTTTTATTACAACTTTCTTTTTACTAAATACTTTAGTTGATATTGTTAGTACCTTTTTGGTACTCCGGTATAATTTTAATTATTATTTCAATAATTAGTACAGTACTCTAGAGAGTACTTTCATATACCTGATAAAGTTTTATTCTTTATTTTTACTTTGTATCCAGTACGATACAAGTAGCAGTACGGATGTATTACAGAAGACACGTATTAATAGTGTTTCCGATGTACCAGGTACGCCGGTATTACTGTACGTAAATCACAATTCAATTTTATAAGTACAGTAGTTATATAGTACTAATGTATTACAGAGAACACGTTCAAATATTGTTCCTGATGTAGTACAGTACCTACTTGTACGAATTTACAGAACTATTAATTTATGGTTTGCTACAGATTGTAGAATTACCATTTAGACCGGTACTTTTCGAGTCGAGACTTTACTTGTACAAGTAGTTGTTTCTTGTCCCGGGTACGTTTTTTTATCCGATTTCGTAGTTTTTTCGAGGATTAATACGTCAGAATGTGACGTACTCCTACTTGTAATGTTACTTTCAAGTGGTGGATTGGTAAGTGTTAATATAACTTACTCCTTTTACTCATCGCTGTGATTCTAACCCAGCGTTATATAACGTGTTAGAATTACAATTTACTCTAGAGAGACAATAAAATAGTTAATGTATATTATTTGACTATATATTTTTATTGTGAGTTTAAAATCTAGAATAATGAATTTTGTTGATAGCATCATCAAAACTTGTTGATGCCATTATTCTCTCAGATTGTTGACATGTTTATTCTTTACTTGTTCCTTTCACATTCTTTATGTATTGGTGTCATATCAATTTTGATGTAGTTGTTCCATTTCTGACATCATTGTTCTTTCTTCTGACATCATTGTTCTTTCTTCTGAAATGATAGTTCCTTCTTCTGACACCATTGTTCTTTCTTCTGAAATGATAGTTCTTTCTTCTGACACAATTGTTCTTGCTTCTGACACAATTGTTCCGCCATAATATATTTATTTAATTTATATATTGATTATATACCTTAAGATTTCTTTTATCTTATTATGTATTTATGTAGATCTTCTACCAGAAATATTCTGTAACATTCTGATAATTAAGGGACTTCATACCCCATCATAATAACCTAGAATATTTTTCACTTTAGTTGATTCATCTCGAAAGCGTTTGCACAATGAACAATATAGAAACTGACTGATATTTTAACATCCTTCCTATTGTTCACTTGTTATTGTCTTTCTTTGTGACCTCAACATTCTTTTTAGAATGTTTATGAAATAATTCCTCAGAGGTATTCTTGGTGAAGATGTCTGCATCGTTATCTTCTGATTTCACAAAGATAACTTTAAGAATTCCATCTTCAATAAATTCTCTCACAAAGTGAGTACGAATGTCAATGTGTTTTGTTCTCTGACTGGTAGTGTAGTTATTGGCAAGATAGATAGCCCCAACATTATCCACTTTAATGATAATTGGT
>JANMZB010000419.1:0-3149 GCA_031382725.1 Sphingobacteriaceae bacterium
ATTGCTGACATCAGATTATGATTTTGAGACTTGTTTTGTGGCGCGGTTTGGGGATTAACGATATCTCCGAACCAACCACATTCAGGAATGAAAATTGAAATCTATGTTGAATATGGATTTCTATGATAACAAAAATTGCTTGGGAAGACACATTTGAGGACAAACCAATCACAAGAATCTACAACCTCCAATTATCGGCAATTATGATGAACAAGGTCTGGAGTTGTGATTAGTTGAACATTACCGCCGTCTATATCATATCTGTGTCCTTGACCAGTTATTGTTAGTTAGATGACTAATTGGATGTACAAGGTCATAACTTTGTCTTTGTATTATTTATTTAATATGCACAGATATTTTCGAGTCAACAATGTGAAAGAAATATATTACAAAATTGAAGGCACATTTTCTTTGGAAGGAAACTGGATTTTGATTGTTGGCGGAGATCATCAAATGTATTACAATTTTCATTACAGCTCTCTGAATGACCAGATCAAAATTCAGTTTTGATATATTACCCTGGAATGATTTACAAGCTTGCGAATTTATCTGAATGATTTCAAATTGGAATATTTTTGTGGACTAGTAGTGGTTTGTACTGCTGGTATATACCACATCGTCAATAGCTTATTTAATTTCTATGCATCATGGTGGATAAATGGGATGCATGGTTGTGCAATCTTGTTACCATTATCATTGTTGGCTTAATGCCATCAATGAGTGTTCAATCTCTGACTATTTTGTGTTTTTATATGCAGTTCTACATTGATCCGCATGTAGGTCTCCAGCTTCTACGACCTTCTGTTTTATGTTATATTGATCAACTATCTGATGTTATTCCACAATATGACTTGTTTGAGATTAGAATACTGACATATTATGACACTCAAATCTATTGCTATTTCATTTTCCAATTGCTGTCATGAACAGTAACTTGAGTAATTCCCACCTGTACACATGGTCTGATTTTATTAATGTAGGATTTTTTCATGCATATTATACTGTAGACTTATAAATGGTGTACTGTTATGGTAGAGGATGTTGTTGTACTGTAACTAACAGGAACTTAAGTGCTTCCTGCACACAAAGCTCGAATATTTCTGGTGTAGGCTTATTGTGAATTTGTACTATAGCCGTACAAATGATGTACTGGTATGGTAAGGATATCACAGGCATACAAGTACTGGAACCAGAATCACGTGATGTAGAATTTTATTGTATAATTTGTATTCAAGCTTAATAGTACCAGGTCCTAGATAGGAGTCTTATGTGTACCTGGAATAACCCGTTACTACTGTAGTAAATTCTCATCCACAGAAAACGTCCCAACATCTTCATTTTGCCATCTGTGTACCATCAATGATGTGCCTACATTCATCTGAGTACCAGCGGTACTCCAGTGAGTTTCAAGTAAATAATATTTTTTGCAACATTCATTAGTATGCTGCAAGTAGACCTGTACCTGTAAATGTAATTGGTACTACCTGGTAGTAAGTGAGCCTGTATCCATACGACACCACATTTGAACGACGTTTTTGCATACGCTCTTAACATGGCACTCAACGTTGCTGTAACGTATTGCAAACGAGTTGATTCAATAACAACAGCCAATGATGGCGTTTCTCTGTTGCCGCATCCATTCAATGTAAGCTAGTCAAATGTATTGAAATATTATTATTGTTATTAACGTATTGGAAATTAAATGACTTCTTATCATTATCGCGTCAAGGGAAATGGAATCTTTACCAAAAAATATAATTTTGAGGAGCTTGACGTGCGGTGTTATGTTGATGCGATAGCTTTGGTAAGAATACATTTGACAATATCAACAAACACATTATTACACAGCAGTCAGTACTTTGTTTATTTGGCAGACATGTTGATCCAGAGATTGAATCATGAAACCGGAACACTTACTCAAAATCGGAAATTCTACAATAAACATCATTGTAAATCAGTGAGTTTCGCTGTCGTATTTATGTCTGAAACTCTTCTCTACTATCAACTAATAAACTAATCAGTGTATCTGTCGCTTTGCCTCCAACATGTTCAACATGATATGTACTCTGATTGAAACGTATACTTCCTTTTGTCTGAACAATAAAATTCCTTTCACTCGATGCTTTATGAGTACAATGACGAGGGTAATCTCGTTGATATCAAAAAGTAGCAGCTGAGTCCATATGTTCTATAATTCCATTGATAATTGAATAATGACACTTCAATTAGAAAACCACTTCGATTGTATTCTTGCCCATTTCAATTATGAAAATAGCAGCAATGCCATCAACATCATCAATACGAAGCAGTAGTCATTTTTATCCAATAATGAGCGCGACGAGAAGTCGAATTTGGTAACAAAGAGAATGCAGAAGCAACAGCAATAACAACATCAACATCAACGCAATGATCATTGTATAAACGATGAATTGACCCAAAACAGGTAACTTCAGAACTTGCATTATGCTTCGATGTTATATTTCTACTCACAGTATTTTATCTACTCTTTATTCATTGGTTTGTAACAGCAGTCAGCCAGCCTTTGCATTCACCAATAAATCGCTCGAGCAGCAGTATTATTATCTTTTACGATTCCGATTCTATGATGAAAACCAGTAGTAAGTTTTTGCAAAATTATTGTGTACCTTAGCAGTCATATATCCATTTCACTTACCGTCGCTCCTTTGGTGCAATGATACATCAGCAACATATTCAAAATGGCAGTTAATGGTGCGGTGCTTGAAGAACAATATTTCTTTCCAAATAAATTCCTCTCCGCATCAATATTCTTACTTGCTAAATTTTTATTATAAGCATCAAGAACAAATTATCGATGTGTAAGGACTAGATTTGCGGTATATTGAATTACAATTCCTCATGATCAAAAATCCATACATCACTTCAACTGATTAAAACCGCACTTATGCAAGTCAAGTCCAGAGATCCGTTCAAGCTACTACATATCATTATCCTCCAATCATAATCTGGCCGATCACAAATAGAGGATAAAGAGGAAAATCAAAAATTTGTTCAAGTTTTACGATGCAAAATAAAATTCAATTTGATGGTAACTGCATGCCATTATTATAGTATTCTGTTATGATGCTTTTTGAAGTGATCAATCTACATTGAATGGTCCTTCGGGACAT
>JANMZB010000531.1:0-8654 GCA_031382725.1 Sphingobacteriaceae bacterium
GCCACCACTATCTTTGCCGTGATAGCCTTCATTGAAGTATTTAGGTATGTTCAGAATATGGTGTCCCGTTTCAGCCGCCCGGTTCCCTGCGGCCGCTCCTGCACTCCACCCGGCACTGCCGGCACTGCTACCAATATTGGACGCAATACTGGTAACTTTCTGCTGCATGGCACCCCCAAACCCAGCATTGACAATAAAATTGGCGGCGGATGGAACGGTAAAGAATCCGACGATACCGATGAGCATAAAAATGAGGTAGCCCGTATCGGCAGTACTAAAGACGGTTTGTCCCTGATCCTGAATCTGGCCGATATCAAGGGTTATCATCTTTTCCTGAACTTTTGCCATAATCGCACCGAAAATATTGGCAACCGGCAACCAGAGGTAAACATTAATGTAGCGGGCTATCCATGAGGTTAGGGTATGCTGGAATCCGTCAAACACCGCTATACCAAAAACAAGCGGTCCCAGAATCGCAAGCACTACCAGTTGGAATGTTCTCAGCGTATTAATGCAGAGAGCTGCGGCTTCAAATATTACCTGCAATACTATGCTCATCCATTCCTTAATACTGTTCTTGACACTATAAGCCATTTTTTCCATCGCAAACCTGATGTCATTTCCTGGAATACCTACCAAACTTTCTTCAGCATTTTCCCCATACGTATATTTATACCACTCATCCCTGTTGCCCTTTCCGTCAGCTCCCACATACATTTTCCATGATTTATTACCTTTAAGGGCCTCTTCTTTTTTCTTTAGTAATTGCTCGATCGCCTGATTAGAGCCTTTGACCATCTCGGAGGTAGTTGAAACGGTTGGCTTCATGATACCGTTGATCAGAGCCAATACCGAAGGAAAAATCATAATGCAAAAACCTAAGACAAAGGGCCTGAACAAAGGGTAAAAATCTATTGGCTCCGCATTGGCTATATGCCGCCAGACCCTTGATGCGATATACCAGGTAGCTCCAAAACCGGCAATTCCCTGACTTACACTAATCAGCTTACTGCATAGCGGAATCATCTCATCATAGAGTTGTTCAAGCACACCCTGAAGGCTGTGAATATCGTCGGCCATTCCCTGGGCCTGGCTTAATTCTGGCAAAAACATTCCCGCTGCCACCATAATGGCGGCCATTCTCCACTTTTTCATATATTCTAATGATTTTACCTGCTTATACCATAGATGCCCTTCATTGCTTCTATCTCTCTTTTTTCCCTATCTCTTTGCGACCCCAAAACAGAAGTGCTATTGTTAAAACCCCTTAGGAAAAGGAGTTTATCCTGCATATCCAGGTAAATACGATCAATGGCTTTCAACCGCTCATCATCAGACATCCTTAGCTTATCAGCGGTTACTACTGCGGTAAGTTCATCCATGTTATGGAGGCTTTGCTTAAACAGATTGCTGTAAACCCTGCCCATATAATCTAGCTCACCGGAGCTGAACACCTTCTGTTTTTTAAACCCGTTAAATGCGGATTTATATTCTTTAACCAGTATAATTTGGTAATCTATAATTTGCTTAACCCGATGATATTTTCTAATTGCGGGGTTCACCTGCATCAGGCCGTCCAAGAAAGTTTTATGCAGACTGAAGTTACCCTCGGATAAATTTTTAATCGAATTGTAGCCAGTGCTAACCACCTGGTAACCTTTTTTCATATCGCTCAGCAGTTGCTTGAGCTGTGCCAGCTTCTCCACATTCAGCAGTAACTGTTGAACTTCCTGGCTTTGTGCGTATAATTTTAAGACGGGCATCATTGCCAACCATAAACCAATAATTAACTTTTTCATGCTTAGTCGTTTTTAAGGCCGTTAATGGATCTGTTTAATGAAATATCATTTAGCTCTTTTTGGCGGGCAGACAGCAGCAGCAGTGCGTCGTTTTTAAAGCTAATAGCAAACTGATATTGTGATAAGGATTGCCGATATAAGTCTTCAATGCGTTTTAGCCGCTGGTCATCAGTCATATCAAACCTGCCTGATGTGGTTACATCTATTAGCTGATCCAGTGTGTTGTTGCAATCATCCGACAATCGGCTATACACTTTACTGATATATTGTTTTTCTTCCTGGCTAAACAGCGCAGCGCTGTTTAAAACTTTCTTTGCGCTCCTTCTTCTGCTTGCCGTTACAACCTGCAAACGCAGGATGTCTTTTACTTTGGTTGAGCCCGCTACGGCAGGGTTGATATTTTTGAGTGACTCAAAATAAAGATTGTGTAAACCTATCTCACCGCTCTTTATCTTTTTGATAGTCCCGAGTCCGTCTTTGACTATTGAATAGCCTTTGGATAGATAACCCTGATAAAATTTTAGCGCAGCAATCTGCTCCAGCAGATATTTCTTTTGGGTGTTTTCCTGGTTGAACAATTCATCGAATGTCTGAGCCGGGCAACTAAAGGTGCCTGCAAGTACCAGACCTATAATAATCAAAAACTTCATAATCTGTAATTTTAGAAAGGCTACTTTAGCCCATACATTTTTTTGATTGCATCTACATCACCCTGCTCTTTCGCCCTTTGGAGGCTAAGGATCATATTCTCCCTGTTAAAAGTTTTTAGGTCCTGATAGTTGGTTTCCATACGTCCTCCCGCAGCATTGATCAGCTCTAGCCGTTCAGCATCGCTCATTTGCGTTTGGAATGAATTGATTACTATAAAGAGCTGATCTAAATTCTTCACGCTTTCATCCAATATTCCCGAATACACTTTTGATATATAATCCAGCTCGGAAGAACTAAAATTCTTATCCTGCCGGATAAGGCTCCAGCTTCGCTTGTATTCATCCAGTATCAGTACCTGCATTTTAGTGATGTCGCGAATTCTTTGATAGTAGGAGATAGTTGCTTTTACCTTATGCAATTCATCATAATATTGCTGGTAAAGCTTCCGCTGTTTTTCCGTCCAGTCGGAGATTTCTTTTAGCTTCAATTTAGACATGGTGTTTTCCAACGTCTTTTGTGCATTCTGAAGCCAGATAACTTTATTCTGCTGCTTTTGAATTTGCAGGTCTGCAGCCTTGATTACCTTTTTTACACCCGCTTTGATGATCTCCACTATAGGTATCTGTGCCTGCGTTCTCTGCGGAGCTATAAATCCCATCATCACGAATCCCATTATCACTACTAGCTTTTTCATTGTATTTGAGTATTAAAATTTATTACATCATTCCTTCTTTCTGATCTCTTATAAAGGCAGCAATACCCTTTTCAATGCTGCCGTACATCTTAGCATATTTAGCTACCTGCACTTTATCACTTTCTTCAGTCGTGTAGGCATAGTATTCTTCAGGAGACACTTCCGTGCGGTATACTTTAGAAAGCATTCCACCGAGGGAAATAAATACCTCTTTATACCTTTTTGCCGGATCGTTAGCCTTATTCACGGACAGAACCATTGCTTTTTCTTTTTCTGACAAGCCAAGCAATTCCTGTATTAAGTCAAATTTGTTCTGGTATTTTGATTGGTCAAGCAGAATTTTACAATCGCTGTTATTGATGATAGCCTGCTTTACTACTGGAGAACTGATAATATCCTCTACTTCCTGTGTGACCACGATAGCTTCGCCAAAGAATTTACGCACGGTTTTAAACAGGTACTTGATGTATTCAGCCATGCCTTCTTTGGCAATGGCTTTCCATGCTTCCTCGATGAGTATCATTTTGCGTATCCCTTTCAGCTTGCGCATTTTAGAGATGAATACTTCCATGATAATGATGGTCACTACCGGGAACAGGATAGGATGGTCTTTTATATTGTCCAACTCGAAAACGATAAACCTTTCTTTAAGCAGTTCCAGGTTTTCCGTGGCGTTAAGCAGGTAATCAAACTCACCGCCTTTATAATATGGCCGCAGGACATAAAGGAAATTATTAATATCAAAATCCTTTTCTTTCACTTTATCGCCTTCCAGTACGGTTACAAACTCGTCCTTTAAAAAATCGTAGAATGTATTGAAACAGGGGAATAGGGTTTTTTCCTTATCCAGTTTTTCATAATACAGCTGGAGTGCATTTGATAGCGCCACGTATTCTGCCCGATTAAATCTCTCATCGTCCTTTTTCCAGAGTGCCAGTAAGAGGGTCTTTATACTCTCTTTTTTTTCCGTATCCAGGCTGTCACCAATACCGATATAAAAAGGATTGAAACGGAGCGGGTTCTTTTCATCATAGGTGAAATAGTAGCCGCCTACCATATCGCATAGTCCTTTATAGCTGTGGCCGACATCCACTAATACAATATGCGTTCCCTGCTCGTAATAGCTTCTGACCATGTGGTTTGTAAAGAATGATTTACCGCTGCCGGACGGTCCGAGGATGAACTTATTTCTGTTGGTGCAAATCCCCTTTTTCATGGGCTCATCGGATATATCCACGTGTAAGGGATTGCCGGTCATTCTGTCTCCAAGACGAATACCCATCGGGCTGATGGAAGAGCGATAATTGGTTTCCAGATTTAAAAAACAAGTTGCTTGTTCCGCGAACGTATCAAAGGTGTCGTTCATTGGGAAGTCCGCTCCGTTGCCCGGGATACCAGCCCAAAAGATCTGTGCTGCACCAACTGTTTCTTGCTTGGCTATGGCATCCATTTGCGCCAGGCCTGAGGATACCATATTCTTAAGATCCTTCAGCTTCTCCTTCTTATCTGTCCATACCAATACATTAAAGTGCGCTTTTACGGGAAGCCTTTGCTGACTTACGGCCTCGTTTAAAAAATCATTGGTGGCATCTCTTGCAATGGAATTTTCACGGGAATAGGCCGACAAGGATTGCAGACGAAGCCGTTTGCTTTCAAGCCGTTGAATGGTCTTCTGTGCATCCTCTATAAAGATGTACTGGTTGTAAATATGATTGCAGGGTAAAAGCTGACCTAGAGTAGAAGCAAAACCAACGCTGAATTTTGTCTTGTCCGTGGAATATTTATCGTAATTGATCCTGGAACCGCAAAGCGCCGGAAGATCGGCGGCATCCCCTAAAGTATATAACTGGCAATGCTGGTCGCCAATCCTAATGCCTTCCCCAAAACTGATATCTTTAAGCTGAAACGAATTCTCCCTTTCAGATAAAGAACAGTATTGTTCGACCAGTCCCATCTTTCGGCTTTGGCTCATCAGCTCTTCATCCTTGAGGCGGGTCAATAGTACAAATCCGCTATCCTCCAGGATGCGTTTGAACTGCCCGGCACTATCAAGAAAGTCCTGGAGTAATTGGGGCTTGATGGTTTGCTCAGGTACAATGGACCTGCGTAACAGGTTGGAAAAAAGAGAACTGCTCAGTTTTCTTCCATCCGGCTTCTTGGTCAACAGAATGAAGGATGTATGTTTAAGAAAAGGGCGTTCGTTAAAAAAACGGTCACTGCTACGGGAAAGAAAGCTGATATTTTCCTTTTCAAAGTCAGGTTCGTATTTACTATCGATGAACCAATCCTGCTTGTGAAATATTGATCTTTTAGGCAATATTTTAATAGCTTTTATCCATGCCTGGTGAAAAGCTTCGTACTCCTGATCTGAGAGCGTAAATATTTCGGGTAGTTCTGCTTTAAATACCACAGTTACATCCCCCTGTTTGGACAGGATGCAATCATGCTCCACACCCATAATCGGTAATATATCATCCATCCACTTTTCCATCTTCACCGTTTTACCTTTTCGTTATTGCTAATAGCTTTTTAAAGAGTTTTCGCTGTTTTTTTCAATTTGCTTTAAGTACTTGTTTGCTCACAGCCATATTTTTCTTACAATCCTATACCATTTTTCCTTCTTCTCAATGATTTGTGTGGCTTATTTTTCTGAAGCTGTTTTTCCCTTTCGTTATTTGCTTTAACCAGGTATGGGAGGTTAGTTTTTTCAATAGGAATAACCTTGGCTTCAAGATTGCTCTCAAGAGGATATTTAATAAGCAAATCCTTATAATCAAAACCATATTCCCTTGCAGCCCCAACAGGATCAAGTTTCCGTTCAATAGGGATTTCAATTTGAACTAAGTTTTCAGGAATCTCTTTGATAGTTGCAGGATTAATATCTACGATACAATGCGATGGTATGTGATAAAATGCCTTGTACTTCTCTTCCTCAATTGAATAGTGCAATTCATGCAGGCGTATACTGGTATTAAAGTCATTTTTGGGACGCAATTCCTTGAGAGGAAAATCAACTATAAAGTCGTGATCTGCTATTTTGATAACAGGCAGATTGCCGTTTAACCGCTCCCGTAACAAATCCTGGTCAACGATAATATCAAAATCTGTTTTCCCTTGAAGCGCGGCAACAGGGATATTATATTTTTGAGCCATACCTTCAGGATCAAGATTTACCATTTGCGGTACCTCAACTACTTTTGTGTTCAGGGCATCCTTTGTAAAAAAAGAGAGACCCTTTGTAAACAAATCATAATCGAGAGTATAGTGTGAGCCTATGTACTGCATATTGCTGAATGAAATAATATTATCCGGCTTAGTAACCTTTCTAAGTTCTCCTTTATTGACATCAACAATGAATGGCGTACCTTCAATCGAGTATTCTGGTAATTTTCGTTCCATAACTTTCCTTCATTTCTTTATGAAAATTTTCCTGCTATTAATCTTGATAAGCTTAGGTATACTTCTTTTTGCAATGGCTTTCATCATACCATGCTCACCGTACTTATTGCTCAATCCATAAACTTTCATGATTAATAATGAGCCTAAAGCCAGGATCAGACCAATGCAGATAAGGGAATTGATGCCGATGATATACATGGCCGCATAAATAATAAGCAACAGAAGGATGCCTGCTCCCAGGTACCATATATACTGCGCCTTCAGTCCCTTGAACTCGATGCTTTTATTAATGCCTTTATTTATCTGATATACGCTGTTTGCCATAATATTCATTTTACATCCTCAATCCTTTTGTCCTTCTTACCCTGGGTTCCATTTGCGAGATAGCTACCAGGCTCAGTTCGCGATCTTTCGATATTTCCGGCTTTGAGTCCCGTTTAATAATAGAAAGGATAGAACTCCTTTCTTCACCCGGCGCTTCACTTTGTGCAGGTTGCATATCTGTTTCAGCCTGGTTCTGTTTCATTTGTTTTTCCTGTATACCAATAGATATTTCCCTTTCCAGAGACGATAATTCCTCCTTCATGCTTGCCAGTTCCTTTTCTTTTTCAAATGGCTTGCTTGCAATCTGCGCCGTCATAGGAATTTCCCGATTTAGTTCTGCCAGTTCCTTTTCGTATTTTTCTTTAAGGCTGCTCACCTTATCAATCGCATTCAGAAAATGCCGTGCGGCCAGTTTGGGATTGTCCACATTGGGATGACCCTGATTAGAAGTATACTTGATACCGTTAAGATCACGTTGGGCGTAAAAAGTGTTATACTTGTGATAATGCAGCTTACTATCAATGGTAACAGGTTCCTGATGTTGCTGGATATATAGGTTAAAATCATACAGGCTACCTATCTTCGGGTCATCTTTGGGTGACCAATGCTTGTAAAGGTCAATGATATGCTTTCCGATAACTTCCGGGTCTGCCGAATTTATCCCACTCAGCTGTATTGAATTTATTTTTGTCCCTTCTTTATCATATTGCAAGCGGCTTTTATAGGATGATTCATCGCTGCTTATTTTCACCAGTAACGTTTCTATACTGGCTTTTTCGTTCTGCAAGCTTTCCAACTGATAACGAGAGCGGGACAGTTCCCTGAAATGAGCTTTCTTCAGGCTTTCAATCACCGCGATTTTCTTTTCCAGTTTGGATTTTTCAAGCAGTGAAGTATCACCGGACAGTATTGCAATGTATTCAGAGAAATTCATACCGCTTTTTTCATCAATTGCACCTTCGTCAATGGTGCGTACGTTTAGCTCACAGTTCTTCATCTGGGAGATGAAGGTTTGCTTATTTTTCAGCAGATTGAATTTGTAGTTATCTAATGACTGCTCTACGGCATAAATGAAATTGCGGACGTTATTGCCATAGTAGTTTTTTGCAACCAGATTTCCCTGCCTGGCTCCACGACCATTGCGTTGCTCCAATTCGGCCGGCTTCCAGGGAATATCCATATGGTGCATGGCAACCACCCGTTGCTGCACATTTAAACCGGTACCCGCTTTTTCCGTACTGCCTAATAGAATGCGGATCTGCCCGCTATTCATTTTACGAAACAACTCCGGCTTTTTCTTGTCTGTCCAGTCGTGGATGAAGGTGATCTGGTCAGCAGGTATGTTCAGATCCCGAACCAGCTTCTCTTTGATTGCATCATACAGATTAAATGATCCCGTTTTAGGTGTACCTAAATCGCAAAATATGATCTGCGTTCCTTTATGTTCATATGTTTCATTATAAATCTCGGCAACCTTGCGGGCACAAACACTTACTTTATTATCGGGATGATCACTATATCCTGCATCGACGAGACGCAGATCCGCAGCCATCTTCTTAGCATAATTGGTAGCAATAAGCATCCTGGCTTTGTCTTCCGATTCTGATAAGGGTGCTCTTCCAATCAGATTGGCATTCCCGGTTTTGGCAAAGGCCATAAGCTTTAGTGTAAACTCTTTCTGATCCGGTGTCATTGGTATATTGACCAATACCTCGTCCATATTGGGCTTATCCAGATTGATATGCTTCGCGGTTTTATAATCAGTTATCTCATTGTAGAATAATGCC
>JANMZB010000545.1:0-1297 GCA_031382725.1 Sphingobacteriaceae bacterium
GGAAATGGGATGACTTGTACAGGGCCTGTGGCGGTGGTAGGAAAAGGGTTGACTGCTACGGGGGTGTCGGTGGTAGGAATGGGGTTGACGTCTACGGGTTGTACTGCACGATCTTGTATCGACGTGGTGGAGTCGACGGAAGGGGTTGTGGGCATTAGGGCTTGGGCGAAACATGGGGTGAACGCATCCTGGGGAAATGCTGTTTCTTTATTTTGGTGTAAAAGTGGTAATGCGCTACGTAGGACGCTGCGTTCGATGACGCGGTGGGTGTCGGCCTTTAGGATGTAAAAACACAGGGCGTCACCGACGTGGTGTGCTACGCCGAGCCAGTAACCTGGGAGCTCTCGCGTGTCAGGAAATTTTCCAGTCGGGTGGTGGTAGTAGATGGGCTCGTAGAATTTGAATTGAAGGAAAGCCGATATGTCCGGCGTATCCCCCTTGCGTCGGGACCAGGGTGTGGCCCATCCAAGGGTTTCATCAGCCGAAATGTTGTGTATGTCGGCCATGTATGACGCTGCGTAGAACCAAACGGCTTGGGGTGCCCCTTTACGCATTCGTAGGAGGCGGATGCTCTATTTGAGCCAGCGGATGGCTCGCAATTCGGCGGGATTTTGCTGAGGATGGTATGGCTCAGTAAATTGTGTGCCGACGAGGTTGCGGCGGACGAGGGTGAGGAGGCGGTGACCCCATCGTTGCATGCGCGAGTTGTCGCTACGTAAGATGGATGGGATGCCTTCCTGGCGCATGAAGTCTTCAAAAGCGGTGGGACCGTCGGTTTCGGATCGCAGGCCGTAAACATTAATATAATGAGAGTCGAGGCCGTAGAACACCTGGGCGCATAGGGAACCGCCGACATCACGTTTGGTGGCGAAGAAGGTATCGGTAGCTACGGTTTCATGAAGGCGTCTGCGATTAAGATAAGGGTAGAGTGATTGTTTATGACCGCGGAGGAGACCACCACAAGGAATGCGGGCCAGTTGTGTGGTCTGTTCGAGTGTGTGTCGCACGACGTCAAGGGGTCGGTAGCCGAGATAAGGTTGAAGGCGCGAGGCGTCGGGGACGGAGACGCGGGTTCGGAGTAGCGATCCTTGGCGGGGGTTGGAGCGGAGAAGAGCAGCCTTGGCTTCGGTAAGGACGATGGGTGGTCGCGGGAGGGACAGTGATGAGAGGGCTTGAAGTAATGCGAGGCCGTCATCGGGTTGTACGAGAAGACGTAGTAGCTCGGTGGGGCAGGATTTCAGGGATCGTTCAGTGAGGTATAAATCCGCTGCAAAAGCTGCGCGCCCCCAAAGGCGGG
>JANMZB010000546.1:0-1072 GCA_031382725.1 Sphingobacteriaceae bacterium
AACTGGCTTGCCTATTACTGTAGAGGTTGCTAACGCGAAACATGTTGAGGAAGCTCTAAAAGCTAAAGTTGATATTCTTTGGGTTGGAGCACGTTCTACCGTGAATCCATTTACTGTACAGGAAATTGCTGACGCTCTAAAAGGTGTTGACATCCCTGTAATGGTAAAAAACCCGGTTAACCCAGATTTGCAATTATGGATTGGTGCTTTAGAGCGTATCAACCAGGCTGGTATTACTAAACTAGCTGCCATCTCTCGTGGATTCTCTTCTTTCGAAAAATCTGCTTTCCGTAACGAGCCAATGTGGGAGCTTACTATCCAGTTAATGACCATGTGTCCTGAGTTACCCGTAATTTGCGACCCAAGTCACATTTGCGGTAACCGCGATTTGATTCCATACATTTCTCAAAAAGCGTTAGACTTAGAAATGGACGGTTTGATGATCGAATCACATATTGATCCTTCAGTAGCCTGGACCGATGCGAAACAGCAGTTAACGCCTCAAGCATTATCTGATTTAATTGATCATTTGACCATCCGTACACCGGAGCCTAAAACAGCAGAAGTATCTGATAAATTGAACGAATTGCGCAAGCAAATTGATAAACTTGACGATCAAATTATTCAAAAAATGTCTGAGCGTATGGCAGTGGTTGACAAAATTGGCGAGTACAAACGTGATAACGACATTACCATTCTACAACTTACCCGTTGGGAAGAAGTAATTGAGAAACGTGCAACTTTCGCAAAAGCATTGAAATTGGATGAGAGTTTCACCAACAAAATGCTTGAATTGATTCATAACGAATCTATCCGTAAGCAAACGGAAATAATGAACGCTACTGAAGCTTTAGAACAAAAATAATAATGGATCATCTGATTCTATCCAAACCCGGTAAAAACACGCATTGCACCATACAACTGACTGGTTCAAAAAGTGAAAGTAACCGGGCTTTGATTTTAAATGCTTTAAGCGGAGGTGAGGTTAAAATTAAAAACCTTTCTTCTGCTGATGATACGGTGAAGCTGGCAGGCGTGTTAGAGGTCAGAAAGACTGAAAGTCAGAAAGACG
>JANMZB010000548.1:0-1074 GCA_031382725.1 Sphingobacteriaceae bacterium
CAAGGATCGAAACCCAACACAACCAACATAATATATGCCCCAATCAGCATCCAAAAGATAAGATTGACGGGAGTAGGCAGCATATAAGTAAGGGTGCTCGCTATTTTCGAACTTATACTTTTAGGAAATTCCCCTTTAATCGTGTAGGATGGCATGCCCCCAAACATACTATTGGTCCATAGAGGACTCTTACCTGTAGCCTTTTTAAAATTAGTAATTTCCTGAGCTGACCCAGATGCTTGCACCATATCATGTTGAAATAGTACCTTATTATTCAATACTGGTTTGCAATAAATAAAAGACAATATCAAAAAGATAGCGACCACGATGACGTGTGGAATCAGGGATTTGAAGTTCATTTTAAAAATTATTTATCAATTTAAAATTTTAATAATTAGTCCTATTTCGCAAGTTAAAGATTATACCTCTAATAGCGATATAAATATGAGAGATGATGGTTTGAGCCCATCCATAATGTTTCAAATATATTTGAAATCTTTCTTTCCACGCCAATTTATTGTTTTGAATGGAATAGCCACCAACCAAATATTTACTCAGAATCAGATTGGTATTTACAATGGAGGAACTTTTTTTAAGCACCGCTATCACCCAATCAATATCAGCGCTGCAGCGGTAATTGGTATTGAATAGCGGGGCGAAAGTTGTACGAACCCAAATAGATTGGTGTGACACCAACATGCCATTTTGAAAACTTTTCCAGGTTAATTTTTCCGGTAATTTTCTGGTGGACAATTTACTGCGAGTACCCAAAACCTTACCCGATCCATCAATCAAATTAGTCTCTCCATAGAACACATCGGCATCGGTATTCACGTTTTTAATAGAAGAAATAACATTAGAATTATTTAACTCATCACCCGAATTTATGAATACAATATATTTTCCTTTTGCAATGGACAATGCTTTATTCATCGCATCGTACAGCCCATTGTCTGGCTTACTTTGCCAGTAATCAATTTTGGTTTCGTTTTCCTTTATAATATTAATAGTGCCGTCGGTGGAGTAACCATCAATGATTAAATATTCATAGTCGGAAGAAGATTGAGTGGCAAT
>JANMZB010000640.1:0-8479 GCA_031382725.1 Sphingobacteriaceae bacterium
CTTGAACTTAATACTAAACTTGATTCTTCTTTCCATGAAAATGCCCCCAATAAGTGTCTAACTTTTTGGGGGCACTTCAGTAAGCAAGGCCTTTCTCATAATCAATAAGTTAATCCTAACTCATCTTCAATTTCTTCTGTATATCCTGAACGTAGGCTTTGAATTTTTTATCTGTATCAATTAAATCTTCTACAGTTTGGCAGGCATAAATTACGGTTGAGTGATCTCTGCCACCAAAGAATGCACCGATAGATTTTAGAGAAGTTTTTGTGTGGCTTTTTGATAGGTACATGGAAATTTGACGCGCTTGCACAATCTCTCGCTTGCGAGTTTTAGATTTCACCATTTCTATAGGCACTTCAAAATACTCGCAAACCAGTTTTTGAATATATTCCATTGAAATCTCTTTGGAAGTATTTTTAATGAAATTCTTCAGCATTGACTTGGCAAGATTCAAATCAATTTCTTTTCTGTTAAGTGTAGATTGCGCTAGTAAAGAAACCATCGCGCCTTCCAGCTCACGAACGTTGTTATCAATATTATGAGCAACGTATTCGATCACTTCGCCAGGTAATTCAATACCATCGGTGTACATTTTCATTTTCAGAATCGCCATTCTGGTTTCCAGATCGGGCACCTGTAAATCGGCCGAAAGGCCCCACTTAAAACGGCTTAATAAACGTTCTTCTAAACCAGCTAAATCTTTAGGTGCTTTATCTGATGTTAGGATGACTTGCTTTCCCGATTGGTGTAAGTGGTTAAATATATGGAAGAAGATATCCTGGGTTTTTTCTTTACCGGCAAAATTGTGAACATCGTCCATAATGATCACATCCATGGCCTGGTAAAAATTCACAAAATCATTGATGGTGTTATTCTTCAATGAGTCAACAAACTGCTGGCAAAATTTTTCGCAGGAAACATAAATAACCAACTTATCAGGATGCGAACGTTTGATCTCATTTCCGATGGCTTGAGCCAGGTGAGTCTTCCCTAATCCAACTCCACCATAAAGCATCAAGGGATTAAAAGAAGTACCTCCGGGTTTGCCCGAAACCGCAAAACCAGCCGAGCGTGCTAACCTGTTACAATCGCCTTCTATAAAATTTTCGAAGCTATAATTTTGATTTAATTGAGGGTCAACCTGAAGCTTTTTCAGGCCCGGAATAACGAAAGGATTTTTAATGTCTTTATTTAAAGCAACCGGTATTGGCATCGATTGTCTTTTCGCATCAGAACCATTGCCATTCGAAGGCATATTGGTAGTGTAAGGTTTATTGTTTGATGATTTTTCTACTACTATATTATATTCTAAACGACCCTCATCACCCAACTGCTTTTTAACGGTTTTCCGTAAAAGCCCAACATAATGCTCCTCTAACCACTCGTAAAAGAATAAACTGGGTACTTGTATGGTAAGCACATTAACCTCAAGGCGCAAAGCCTTGATTGGTTCAAACCAAGTCTTGTAGCTCTGTGTAGGGATGTTGTCCTTTATGATTTGCAGGCAGCTATTCCATACATTTGTACAAGTTTTTTCCATATTATAACTTTAATAAACTGATTTACAACCTCAACGCCAATGAAAAAACAGGCCGGTTTGGAACATCGAATATTCTAAAAAAAATCTACTTAATAAACTAAAATTTGAAATAAGTTTTAATCAGCTCACTCGCAGAAGTATAGGTTGTTTTTCCTCTTCCATCCCTTTCCGACACCTATCTTAACCCGCCTAAACTGACAGCAAATTTAGAATGGGTGCCCCGAATTATTTTTTCAATTGTTTGACTGGCGCAGAAATAATCGCCAGAAAACCCCTCAATTTTGAAGGGTCAATATAGAGAGAATTTTAATATTTATCCTACATCAAATCGCTTTTACTTTTCAGAAATCAGAAAAAAAAATTTCCCATCAATGCAAGTCTCAATTCTGACGCAAAACAGAAGTTAAAACATCCGTTAGATGCTGAAATAATTTACAATACATCCTTTAAAACTTTCCAAACGTTATTACCTACAATTTTATATCCTTCGCTCGTTGGATGAATGCCGTCCTGCAAATTGAGCTGTGGATTTCCGGCGACTCCCTCAAGCATAAATGGTACAAAAGGAATATTATTTTTCTGAGCAAGTTCACGAAAAATAACCCTGAAATCCGCGGCATATTTACCGCCAAGATTTGGCGGAATTTCCATTCCCAATAACACCCTTTTCGCGTTAGGATATCTTGCCTTTACCGTATCCAAAATAAGCTGGAGATTTTTCTTGGTCTCTGATACAGGCATTCCTCTCAAACCATCATTTGCGCCAAGCTCTAACACGAAAATATCTATAGGTTGCTTTAAAAGCCAGTTGATCCGATTAACACCGCCCGCTGTGGTTTCGCCGCTCAGTCCAGCATTTATTGCTTTGTACGGAAGCTTGAGAGAATCGATCTTTTGCTGGATTACCGAAGGGAAAGCCTCGTCCGGATCTTCAAGTCCGTAGCCGGCTGTTAAACTATTTCCAAAAAACAGAATCCGCTTTACCTGAACTTGCTGAACCTTATTTTCATTGCTATTATTATTGCCCTTCAGTTTACTTTCATTTGTGCAACTGCTCATTATCAGTAATGATATTAAGAATATAAATTGTAGATATTTCATTGTGCGTGCCTTGATAATATTTGTGATAACCTTGCTGATATGCTTTGGTTTACAATAAATGCCTTCTTATTGTAATAATTCCAAAAGTTTTGGCTCAAATGGTTGTGCATATGTTTATGCGTTATAACTTACGAATGTGGAGAAAATTCTTAACATCAAAAATCTCGGTAAAACTTATTCAAGCGCAGGCAGAAATCTGACTGTTCTTGAAAATGTAAACTTTTCGGTAGATGCCGGTTCTACTGTTTCTATTGTTGGCCCTTCGGGGAGTGGTAAAACAACTCTTCTAGGGCTTTGCGCCGGATTAGATCGCTCATCTACCGGCATGGTAGAGTTAAACAACATTCGCATCGATCAATTAAGTGAAGATAAACGTGCGCAGGTTCGCAATAAATATGTTGGATTTATCTTTCAAAACTTTCAGCTTTTGCCTACACTAACGGCAATCGAAAATGTAATGGTTCCGTTGGAGTTACGTGGTGAAAAAAACATCAGACCAAGGGCTTTAGATCTTCTAGACAAAGTTGGGCTGGCAGATCGTGGCCACCACTACCCTTCACAATTATCTGGCGGCGAACAGCAGCGTGTATCCCTGGCAAGGGCATTTTCAAACAGTCCAAAAATTTTATTTGCCGATGAGCCTACCGGAAACCTTGATGCGGAAACCAGCGAAAAAGTGGTAAAGCTACTTTTCGATCTTAACAAAGAAGCCGGAACAACTTTGATTTTGGTAACACACGATATGGAGCTAGCTTCCAAAACTCAGCGCATTATTCGAATCAAAGGCGGAGTTATAATTGCCGACGACTTAACAGGAATAATTAATGGTTAACGAGAACAGCGACACTCCCTTAAAAATCGGATGGCTTTTTAAAATGGCCTGGCGCGATAGCCGACGAAGCCGGTCGAGGTTATTCTTGTTTATTTCATCCATTATCCTCGGAATCGGTGCGCTGGTTGCAATTTATTCTTTCGGCGATAACCTCCGAAAGGATATTGATATGCAGGCAGCCGGACTACTGGGTGCTGATTTATCGATTTCTGTTAATAAGGAGGTTTCAAAAGAGCTACAAGGCTTTTTAGATTCCCTTGGAGAAAATCGTTCTGAGCAAAAAAGTTTTGGCTCGATGGTGTTGTTCAAAAGCCGGGGGACAAGACTGGTTCAGGTAAAAGCACTTGGTGGAGATTTCCCCTATTACGGAAGCCTCGAAACCGTCCCCATTCGTGCCGGAATAGATTTCAGAAAACATCAGGAAGCAATTGTCGATAAAACCTTGATGCTGCAATTTAATTCCGCCGTAGGCGATTCGGTTAAAATTGGAGAATTAAGCTTTAAGATTGCCGGAGTTCTGGAAAAGGCTCCGGGCCAAACCGGACTTTTTGCCTCCGTTGCTCCCGTTATTTATATCCCCTTAAGGTACCTTGAAAAAACAGGCTTATTAAAAAAAGGCAGCAGAATAAATTATCAGTATTTCTATAAGTTTAAGGATGAAAGCGAGGTGGAGAATCTCCTTAAAAAAATTGAGCCCCGCCTGGAGAAATCAGATTTAGATTATCAAACCGTCGCCGGGCAAAAGCGTGATACAGGCCGGGCCTTCGACGATCTTACACGCTTTTTGTCGCTGGTTGGTTTCGTAGCTTTATTATTAGGCTGTATTGGAGTAGCGAGTGCTATTCATATATATATACGCGAAAAATTGGCGACCATAGCCATCCTTCGATGCCTGGGCGCAAAAGCGCACCAAACTTTTCTCATTTATTTGATCCAGATAATTGGTATTGGATTTATCGGATCGATATTGGGGGCCTTACTCGGCACTATCATACAGCAAGTGCTTCCGTATGTTTTGCAAGATCTTTTGCCGGTCGAAATTTCAACAACAATCTCTTGGCCATCAATTTTTCAGGGAATTTTGCTCGGCATTATAATCTCCTTGTTGTTTGCGCTGCTTCCGCTGGTATCTGTTCGTACAATTTCGCCTCTTAATACTTTGCGTATATCTTATCAGCAAACAAGCTTATTTAAAGATCCTGTAAAATGGCTGGTTTATCTTTTGATACTTCTATTCGTAGTAGGGTTTTCGTATCTCCAACTAAAGAGTTTACAGGAAGCCTTGGTTTTTACACTGGCTGTAATAAGTGCTTTTTTAGTTCTTACCGGAACCGCCGCACTACTGGTTAAGGTCGTTCGCAAATTCTTTCCATCATCATGGAGCTATTTATGGCGACAAGGCCTGGCAAATTTATTCCGACCGAATAATCAGACACTTATCCTGATTGTATCGATTGGATTAGGAACAGCTTTTATAAGTACCCTTTTCATCATACAAGACACTTTATTAAAACGCGTAACACTCTCCGCAAGTGGCAATCAACCCAACACCATTTTATTTGATATTCAGAATAATCAAAAAGATAAAGTATCAGCACTAACAAAACAACAAGGCTTACCGGTACTTAGTGAAGTGCCCATTGTAACCATGCGGATTGAAGAAGTGAATGGATACACCCTGGCTGATGTAAAAAAAGATAGTACGATAAACGTTTCCAAGCGGGCGTTTAATTCAGAATTAAGAGTTACCTACCGGGATACCATAACTTCATCAGAGCGGATAAGTCGGGGGAAATGGATTGGAAAAATTACTCCCGCAGGTGTGGTAAACGTTTCTTTAGAAGAAGGCTTTGCTAAACGTATTAATGTAGATATCGGCGATTCCATCACTTTTAATGTCCAGGGCACTTTGATACCTACAGTAGTAAGCAGCTTTCGCGAAGTTGACTGGAATCGTGTTCAAACGAATTTTAGATTGGTTTTCCCGACCGGAGTTTTAGAAGATGCACCTCAGTTTTATGTGTTGATGACCCGCGCAAAAAACAAACAGGAATCTGTGCGATATCAGCAAGCGGTTGTTCAGGCATTCCCCAACGTATCGGTTATTGATTTGGAACTGGTATTAAATGTATTAGATGAAATATTACGTAAAATTGGTTTTGTAATTCAGTTTATGGCCGCCTTTAGCATTATCACGGGATTGATCGTTTTAATTGCTTCGGTTTTGATCAGTAAATATCAGCGCATTCAAGAAAGTGTTTTGCTACGAACTTTAGGTGGAAGTAGAAGACAAATATTAATTATAACAGCGTTGGAATACTTCTTTTTGGGGGCGCTCGCAGCAGCCACGGGAATTCTAATTTCGTTAGCCGGAAGCTGGGCACTAACACATTTTAGTTTTAAAACGTCCTTCAATCCTCAAGCGCTACCCTTAATCAGCTTATTTTTCATTGTATCGGCTTTAACAGTTATTATTGGGTTAATAAATAGTCGTGGAATTTTGAACAGACCGCCTTTGGAAGTTTTACGGGGCGAATAAGTAACGTATAGACCTATAAGGTTTCCAAAAAACCTTATAGGTCTTCATACAATTAAACAAATGGAACAGCAACCATTAATTCATCAACAACTGCTGCTGGAGCGCTTTCCAGGCAAAGGCGGCTGGACGTATGCCAAGCTTCCTGATGTCCCGGAAGGAAAACTAAACACTTTCGGCTTTCATAAAGTGCGGGGTTTAATTGATGGCTACGAAGTGAACCCGATTTCTATTATGCCCATGGGTAAAGGCGTACGCTTTATAGCGGTGAAAGCTGAAATCCGTAAAGCAATTAAAAAGAATGCCGGTGATTGGGTGGAGGTTATTCTTTATTCTTTACAAAACCCATTACCATTACCAGAACATTTTCAGTTGTGTCTGGAGGATGAGCCCGATGCATTAAATAATTTCGAAAAGCTTTCTGATGGAATTAAAAAAGAATATTTAGACTGGATATATTCAGTAAAATCGGAAGATGTAATTATTGAACGCATGGCTATTGCTATTGATAAATTAGCAGCCGGACTACCACTATTCTCAACAAAATGAAATTTAATAATTTAATCATCCTTTGCACTTTTGTGTTGATAGCGTTTGGCTGTACTCCATCGGTTAAACCTGAGCAATTATATGGTGAATGGAAATACAATAAGGTAGAAAGTCCAAATCAAAACCCGCCTTATAGCATGCCTGCTGAGGAAATTAAAAAGGAAAACCCCTCGATTAAATTCACAAAAGATAAAGACCTGATTATTATCTGGGGTGGCAAAACCCTTTCACACGGAAAATTCAGAATGGAAGACCGCATGATTCGGTACAAAGAAAACTTGCCAGGCGGCATTACCCGTGAATTTCCATTCCTGATTAAAGAGATCACAAATGAGAAACTGGTTTTTGAAACCATGAATCAGGATGTTAGCCGCATTACGGCTGTTAAGAACAAATAAAGCGAAGCCTTTAACTCTTAAAGCTTTCCTTCGGCCCTACCTGATAGATTGTGCCTGCCTACCGTAACTTTTCAGTACCCTGAACGTAAGGATGTTTTAAACCATTTTTGATTGAAAAATCAATTTTTTTATACTAATTTATTAAATTAGTAGAGCAGCCTTATTATATGGATTTTCTTAAAGAAGCAGAACTTTTTGATTTAGCGCAAAACCTGTTTTGCATAATAGGTAATGATGGCTATTTGAAAAAATCAAATAATTCGTTTCTGGAACTCGTGGGTTATTCTGAGGAAGAAATGCTTGCCAAACCTTTCTCTGATTTTTTACATGAAGAAGATCATGCTAATTTTATAAATTTCCACACTACTTACCACCCAAAATTAAGCAACAATATTCTCGAAAACCGCATTAAATGCAGCGATGGAAGTTTTAAATGGTTTTCCTGGAATGCAATTACTCACGAAAATCAATCCTGCATTTATGTTTATCTTAGAGATATATCTGCTCAAAAAGAGTTAGAACAACAACTTAGAGATGCACTAAGTAATCATCAAAAAACACTTGATTGCTCGCTTGATTTAATATGTTCAATTGACATTGAAGGCAGATTTATTACAGTAAGTAAAGCATCCGAAAACTTGCTTGGGTATACACCTGAAGAAATGACATTAAAGGTGGCGGGAAATTTCTTACACCCGGCGGATACTGAAATCACTAGTCAAATGGCTATTGACCTGATCAATGGTGCCGAGTACACAAATTTTGAAAACCGGTATATCCACAAAAATGGCCATACCGTGCCTGTTGTTTGGTCGGCAAAATTTTCTCACGAAGATCAAATATTTTACTGTGTTGCTCGAAATGCAACAGAACGTAAAAAACAGGAAGAGCTTATCCGTTTTAACGAAAACCGTTTTAAAGGATTGGTTCAAACCGGAGCAGATGTAATTGCGATTTTGGATCACAAAGGATTTCATCAATATATCAGTCCAACCATAAGCACTGTATTAGGTTATAATCCCGATGAATTGCTGGGCAAGAGTTTATTCGATCTTGTGCATCCCGATAATCATGATCTGATTTCGACATCAGTTAAACGCGTGCTACAACAGTACCGTGTAGAGCTGCCGCAATACAGAATTAAAAATGCAGCCGGAGAGTGGCGTTGGATGAAAACCGTTGTTACCAATCTCATGGATGATGTTTCCATTTCCGGGATTGTAGCAAACTCGAGAGATATTACCGACCAGCTTATTGCAGAAAGTGAAAAAGAAAACGCTATACGCCGACTGAATAATGTTATTGAAAATTACACTCAGGGTTATCTTAATTTAGACAAAGATTGGATCGTTCGCGGTGTTAATCCTGCAACCCTTAGACTGCTTGGTGCAACCGAAGAGATGTTGATTAATAAATCCATTACCGATTTATTCCCTAACCATGAGTCTGCATTCTACGAACAGTATAAATTAGCCATAAAAGAAAACAGGTTTGTTGAATTTGAAGAAAAGATGTTCAGC
>JANMZB010000647.1:0-1303 GCA_031382725.1 Sphingobacteriaceae bacterium
GAGGCCATCACAAAGGAGTTCAATGATATGACCCAGAAGAATGTTTGGTCCTACACCAAACGTAGTACTGTCTCGAAGGAGAGGAAATTGATTGGTAGTAAATGGGTATTTAAATGCAAGAAAAATGGTACTCATCATGCACGCTTGGTCGCACTTGGATACAGTCAAGTGCCAGGGGTGGATTATATGGATAATTTTGCTCCAGTAGTGAATGATGTGACTTTACGTGTGATAATGATGTTATATTTGTTATATAAATATGATTCAAAGATAATTGACGTGGAGACTGCATTCTTGTATGGTGATCTTGAAGAGCAGATTTATATGAAAATTCCAGAAGGTTTACAGGAGTACACTCAGGTACCAGAAGATGCATGTGTGGAATTGAACAAATCCATTTATGGATTAGTCCAAGCAGCACGTCAATGGTGGAAAAAGTTGATGCAGTTGCTTACAGAAAAACTTGGTTTTACATGCAGCAAGGTAGACCCTTGTTTGCTATATCGTGAAAACAAGAAAGGAATGGTATACATGTGTTTGTATGTGGATGATGTGCTGTTCATCGGTAATACAGAGGCGATTGATGCAGCAGTTAGTGAAATCAAGGATACATATTCAATTAAGGAAATTGGAAAAATGTATGAGTATGTTGGGTGTACAATCATACCAGACAAAGAGAAACTTTATTTAATTCAACCTAATTTGATTAAAAAGTTGATTGTGACATTTGGAGCAGAGGTAGAGAAACTACAGAAGTATTCCACTCCAGCAGCAGGAGGAGATTGTGTGGTTCGTCCTGAAAGGATCAAGACAAAATCAGTGAGGTAGAACAGAAGAACTACTGTAGTGGAGTTGGAATGTTACTTTATTTAACAAAATACTCAAGACCTGATTTAAGTAATGCAGTTAGAGAACTGGCAAAGGTGTTAGATGGTGCTACTTTGGGACACTTAAAGGGTTTGCGTCGTGCAATTAAATATGTGATTGATACAAAAAATAAGTGTTTGGTAATGAAACCTACATTAAAGGATGATAATGTCTGGGTACTTACTGGAAAGAGTGATAGTGAATATGCTGGGGATAAAGATACCAGGATCATCGTGAGCGGCTATGTGGTCTATTTGAATGGTGCACTTATCTCATGGAAGTCACGTGGACAGAGGAGTGTTACACTCAGTTCTACAGAAGCAGAGTATGTTGCGTTGACAGAGTTATGTACGGAAGTTTTATTTATTAAAATGTTATTGGAATCCATTGGAATGGCTGTGAAAACACCAATCCAATTATATGCAGATAATATTAG
>JANMZB010000754.1:0-12111 GCA_031382725.1 Sphingobacteriaceae bacterium
GATAACGTTCAAAAGGATCTAAAGGAACTTCAGCAAAAAAATGAGGATCTGGAAGATAAAAACAACATCGAAAATACCCAGGACGAGCAGCAGCAGATTGACAAGGAACAAGAAGAAAGTAGTGAAGAGTTAGATAATAAAAAGAATAGTAAAGCCGCTGAAAGTCAGAAAAAAGCCGCTGAACAGCTTCAGAAGATGGCTAAAAAGATGGAGCAGATGAAGCAACAGGATGAAATGCAGGATATGCAGGTGAATATGCAGAATCTACGAGAAATTTTAGCGAACTTGTTAACATCATCTTTTGATCAGGAAAAGGTGATGCAAAGTTTGAAAGGCACTTCTGTTAACGATCCGGTCTATTTAAAGCATACCGAAAAGCAGAAGGAAATTAAAGATAACCTCAAAATGGTTCAGGAAAGTCTTTATAAGTTAAGCCGGGAGGTCCCTCAAATAGAGTCTGTAATTAATAAAGAAATTCAAACAATAAATACAAATATCGACTTAGCTTTACAGCAACTCTCTGAAAGAAGAACTTCAGAAGCAAATCGCAACCAGCAATATGCGATGACTTCTATAAATAATTTGGCCTTGATGCTAAGCGAAGTGGAGGAGCAGATGCAAAAGGCTATGGAAAACGCAAAGCAGGGTAAAGGTAAGGGTAAGGGTAAAAGTCCCAGCCTTTCTGAACTGAGCAAAATGCAAGAGCAACTTAATAAAAATATGCAAAAAGCTCGTGAGCAGATGCAGAAATCAGGGCAACAGCCTGGTAAGCCGGGCGATCAAGGTGCATCTGGCGAAAAAGGCAAGATGAGTGAAGGATTGGCTAAAATGGCTCGTGAACAGCAATTAATAAGGCAAGCGCTGCAAGATATTAATCGTGAATTAAATAAAGATGGCAAAGGAGCTTTAGGTAATCTTGATAAATTGACGAAAGAAATGGAACAAACCGAGAGTGATCTCGTACACAAGAAAATTCAGCAGGAAACGTTAAATAGACAACAAGAAATTTTAACGAAACTTCTGGAAGCTGATAAGGCTGATCAAGAGCGCGAATTAGACACACAACGCAAGAGCAAAGAAGGCAAAGATCAGGCCCCTAATTATAAAATTGTGCTCGAAGAATTCAGGAAAATTAAACTTCGTGAACTCGAATTATTAAAAACTGTACCACCATCTCTCAATTCATTTTATAAATTGAAAGTAGGTGACTATTTTAGACTTTTAAATACAAAATAATCTATGATCACGAATCGCGTAGATATGTCAGACGATACGGTGTTATACACTCTGCAATTACCTTCAAAAGTTGATAGCATAACTTCTGTTGAGAATTTTGTAGATACATTGAAAGACGAATATAATATCGGTGACGACACCTATGCTAATATGCTGACTTGTTTAAGCGAAGCAACCATTAATGCTATTATCCATGGTAACAAACAAGACGAGAGTAAAAAGGTATATATAAATCTTGAAGTGTATTCAGGAAAACGTTTGCAATTTACCATAGCTGATGAAGGCGAAGGTTTTGATTACAACCGTCTTCCGGACCCTACTGCACCTGAAAATATTGAAAATTTAACCGGTCGCGGTGTTTTTATTATTAAACATCTTGCCGATCAATGTATTTTTAATTTAAAAGGCAACGAGGTAGAGTTACACTTTAAAGTTTAATGGGCCAACTGCCTATTTATTTTTTTTCTGAAGATATTCCCTATACGTTAAAAGAAAAAAATAAGGTAAGAAGCTGGATCAGGCAAACTATCCTATCAGAAGGTAAGAAGTTAAAGGAGCTGAATTTTATATTCTGCAGCGATAACTACTTACTGGAAATCAATCAGCAATTTCTTAAACACGACACATTTACCGACATTGTTACATTCGATAATAGTGAATCTCAAGAGGTAATTATTGGAGATATATTTATCAGCATAGACCGCATTAAGGAGAATGCCGATAGATATAAAGTAAATGAAAAAGATGAGTTACACCGTGTTATTATACATGGTACGCTTCATCTTCTGGGCTACAAAGACAAAACCAAAGCACATAAGAGCATAATGACTTTTAAGGAAGATCAATATCTGCAAATGCGCAACTTTTAGTCTATTCCATTGGCACTTCAATCACCAAAACCGTTGAAGAACTATTTGCCTTAAAATTGATAACTTCCGTTTCAGAAATTCCTGCCGCATCTCTCTTATTCAAAAAAGATCCATCAAGTTCTATTTCGCCTTCGATTACGAAAATATAGACGCCGTTTCCCAGCTTATTTATCTTGTATTCAAAAGATTTATTCTCATCAAAATCTCCTAAAGAAAAGTAAGCATCTTGGTTTATCCACATGGCTTCCAAATCTTTTTCAGGAGAAACAACCAGCTTGAAATCGTTCTTAGCTTCCTCAAGATTAAATCGTTTTTGATCATACCTTGGTTCGATATTTCTAACTTTAGGGAAAACCCAAATCTGAAGCAGATTTACCTCATCAGTTGCGGATGCGTTAAATTCTGAATGTTGAATTCCGCTGCCTGCAGACATTATCTGAACTTCACCATATTCAATGGTTCCTTCTGAACCCAAGCTATCCTTATGAGCGAGCGTACCACGAAGCGGGATGGTTACAATTTCCATATTATCGTGACCATGAGTTCCAAATCCCATACCTGGTGCTACAATATCATCATTAAGAACCCGTAATAGCCCGAAGTGCGATTTTACGGGATTGTAATAACTTGAGAAACTAAAAGAATGTGCGGCTTTTAACCATCCGTGATCAGCGAAACCACGGTCGTTCGCTTTGTGAATTATTTTTTTCATTACTTTATCATTTAAATACATGTTTAAACATACAATAGTTATACCAAGCTAATAAATCCCTATTTTTGTTGATTAGACGCATATTATAATAATGAAAGGAGTTTTAGTAGCAGGTGCAAGCGGACTAATTGGCAGTGAACTGATTAAACTCTTATTGGTAAACCAAAATATTATAGAGATTCTAGCTTTTGTTAGAAAACCTCTAACTATTTCTCATCCAAAATTAACTCCATTGATAATTACTTTTGATGAATTAGAAAAAGTATCAAACGAATTTTACGGAGATAGTCTATACTGCTGCTTGGGATCAACGCTTAAAAAAACTCCAGATCTATCTGACTATAGAAAAGTGGATCATGATTATCCGGTTAAGTTAGCGGAACTCTCGCAACAGCACAATATTAATCAGTTTCACCTGATAACTGCGTTAGGGGCAAACTCACACTCTAAACAGTTTTATCTTAAACTCAAAGGAGACACTGAGGAAGCCATAAAAACACGCTTCAGTAAATCCCTACATATTTATCAACCAGCTTTATTAACAGGGAACAGGCTTGAAAATCGACGCTTTGAAAAGACTTTCATTCTTTTAATGAAGATTGTAAACCCTTTACTTGTAGGAGCACTAAGGAAATATAGAAGTATTAAAGCGACTACCGTAGCCCAAGCAATGATCAATCAAACATTAAAGAACTTAGAAGGCGTACACATTTACCCTTCAAATATTATTCAAAATTTAGCATGAGCATTATATCTGTTGAACAATTAGGCCATGCTTTTAGTGACAATTGGCTTTTTAGAGATTTAACTTTCGGCTTGGCAAAGGGCCAGCGCGTAGCCTTAGTGGGCATAAATGGATCGGGTAAGACTACATTACTTAAAATTTTTGCCGAGAAGCTTAAGCCCAACGAAGGAAAAGTGGTAAAAGAGAAAGGACTCCATGTAGGATATTTGGAGCAGGCCCCGGACTTCTCAGGCCAAAAAACTGTTTCTGATTTTATCTACAGCTTAGATAACAAACAGCAGCAGCTCATTCGTAAATATGAAGAACTAATCGAAGATCCAAATGCTGACAATAAAGCTTTAGAAGACATCACCCATGAGCTTAGCGAAGCAAATGCCTGGGAGTATGAATATGAGATCAAAACTATTCTTCAACGATTATCAATAACTAATTTAGATCAGGAAATTAATAGTCTGTCTGGCGGGCAGCGTAAAAGATTAGCGCTAGCAAAACTTTTAATTGATGAGCCAGAGGTATTTATAATTGATGAGCCTACCAATCATTTAGATATCGAGATGATTGAATGGCTTGAAAGCTATCTTACCGTTGGCCAGAAAACAGTTATTATGGTAACCCACGATCGTTATTTTCTTGATAATGTTTGTAACTCTATCATTGAATTAGATAACAGAAAGCTTTTTCGATATGATGGTAACTATGGTTATTATTTAGAGAAAAAATCAGAGCGGGAAGCTGATGATGCCTCTACACTTCAAAAGAACAGGAATCTGCTTAAAAAGGAACTTGAGTGGATGCGACGAATGCCGAAGGCGAGGACTACCAAATCTAAATCTAGAATTGATGCTTTTTATGACCTTGAGACAAAATCAAAAGGCGGTAAGGATAATCAAAAGATTGAACTAAGTACTAAAGTAGCACGACAAGGCAATAAGATATTAGAGATTGAAAATGTTAGTAAAGGCTATAATGACAAGGCAATTATACAAGGCTTCAGCTATACGTTTAAAAAAGGAGATAAAATTGGCCTTGCGGGAAGAAATGGAAGCGGGAAATCCACTTTACTCAATCTGATAACGGGAAATGCCAAACCAGATTCCGGAAATGTAAAACCCGGTGAAACCACGCAGTTTGGCTATTATAAACAATCTGGCTTAGAGTTCGACGAAACTGAGCGAGTGATTGATATTGTAAAAAATGTTGCTGAATTTATCACCATGGCTGATGGTAAAACGCTTACCGCATCTCAGCTATTAACTCACTTCCTATTTCCTCCGGCCAAACAGCATAACGTAGTCTCAAAATTAAGCGGTGGGGAGAAGAAACGCTTGCATTTAATGCGGGTGCTCATGAAAAATCCTAATTTTTTGATTTTAGATGAGCCTACTAACGATCTTGATATTGACACTCTTAATGTTCTAGAAGAATTTCTTGAACGATATAATGGTGTGCTCTTACTTGTATCTCATGACAGATATTTGATGGACCGCCTTACGGAACAACTTTTTATTTTGGAAGGCGGAGGAATGGTTGATATATACTCCGGCAATTATACAGATTATCGCCTGGAGAAAGAGGAAAATGCTAAAAAGCCAATTAAACAAACAGCCATTGAACCAATCCCTTCTCCTAAAAAGAAATTAAGTTTTAAAGAACAAAAAGAATTAGAGGAAATTGAAACCAACATTGGTGATATTGAGAACAACATCAAAGCGATAACACTTAAACTAAATGAATCTCGAAATAATAATGAGATTATCGAGTTATCTCAATTAGTGGAGATTGAGAAAGCTAAAGTTGACGAATATACCCTTCGCTGGCTGGAATTAATAGAAATTGAGAACGACAATGTTCCACGTGGAACATAAATAAAAAAAGTTCCACGTGGAACATTGATATGTTTAAAAAATATGATGTCATTGTAGTAGGTGCCGGCCATGCAGGATGCGAGGCGGCCGCGGCGGCTGGAAATTTAGGCTCCTCCGTTCTCCTTATTACTATGAATATGGGCACCATTGCCCAAATGAGTTGTAATCCGGCAATGGGCGGAGTAGCTAAAGGTCAAATTGTTCGGGAAATTGATGCAATGGGGGGTTATTCGGGAATCATCACGGATAAATCAATGTTGCAATTCAGAATGCTTAATTTGTCTAAAGGGCCCGCCATGTGGAGCCCGAGAGCGCAAACAGATCGAATGCGATTTGCTGAAGAGTGGAGACTAGCCTTAGAAAACATTCCTAATGTTGATTTTTGGCAAGACACAGTCAAAGAGATTACTGTCTCCGGAGATAAAGTGACTGGTGTTATTACTTCGCTAGGTATCCCAATAGAGTCAAAAGCTGTTGTTTTAACCAATGGTACTTTTTTGAACGGGTTGATACATATTGGCGAAAAAAAGTTCGGTGGTGGAAGAACTGCTGAAAAATCATCTACAGGACTTACCGAGCAACTTGTTGAACTGGGTTTTGAATCAGGAAGGATGAAAACAGGGACACCACCACGCGTTGATGGCAGAAGCCTTGACTATTCCAAAATGGAAGAACAGTGGGGAGATCCTGAAGGTGGAAGGTTTTCATATACCAATGTTGATATAGCTAAAAAACAACGTTGCTGCTGGATTACCTATACAAATTCAGACGTTCATGAAACATTAAAGGAGGGCTTTGAAAAATCGCCCATGTTTACCGGGAGGATTAAAGGCCTGGGCCCTCGTTACTGCCCATCAATAGAAGATAAAATTAACCGCTTTGCAGAACGCGACCGTCATCAAATATTTGTGGAGCCAGAGGGTTGGGATACTGTTGAGATTTACGTTAATGGGTTTTCGACTTCTCTTCCTGAGGATGTTCAGTATAAAGCACTTCGAAAAATTGCTGGCTTTGAGAACGCAAAAATGTTTAGACCGGGTTACGCGATTGAATATGATTACTTCCCACCTACGCAATTAAATCTTACCCTGGAAACAAAACTCATCCATAACCTATATTTTGCCGGACAGATTAACGGAACGACGGGTTATGAGGAAGCCGCAAGCCAGGGATTTATTGCCGGGATCAATGCTCATCAAAAGATTTACGACAAACAAGAGTTGATCATGAAAAGGTCTGAGTCTTACATTGGAGTGCTAATTGATGACTTAGTAACAAAAGGTACGGAAGAACCATATAGAATGTTTACCTCAAGGGCAGAGCATAGATTGCTTTTAAGGCAAGATAATGCCGATATCCGCCTTAGTCCGATAGGTTTCGAATTAGGTTTAATTAATCAGGACCGCATTGATAAAGTTGAAAAGAAAATAGCCGATTCCGATCTGATTGTTAAATATTTAAAGAATACATCAGTAGAGCCTTCGGAGGTAAACTCATTTCTTCTAGAAAGGGATACGAGTGAAATAAATCAGAATGTTAAATTATTCCAATTATTATCACGGCCTCAGATAAATGTTAAAGATTTACGTAAAGCTAATGATGGACTGGATAAACTCCTAAACGCCTTTGAAAAAGAAACAATCGAACAAGCTGAGATCAAAGTGAAATACGAAAGTTATTTTGCAAAAGAAATGGAGATTGTAAATAAAATGAAACGCATGGAAGATCAGGAAATCAATCCGGCTTTCGAGTATCAAAAATTAATTTCCTTATCTAAAGAAGCTCGCGAGAAACTTTTAAAAATTAAACCGCGTACCCTGGGTCAAGCTTCAAGAATTTCCGGTGTTTCGCCATCGGATATTTCCATTTTGATGGTTCATATGGCTAAATAGTTATAACTTATTGATTATCAGTTATTTGATATCTAAATACGCCCACTTATTTAAATTAGATTTAAGCGAATATTTTTAAAAGAGAATATCATTAATCCAAAAAAGAGAAAAATCCCTTAAATCGCATTTAAATGTTAAATACGTCAAAGCCGATATTTTTTATTCTAATCATACTTGCGCTCTTTGGAGTTTCTGAGTTTTATGGGTGTGCGAGTATACAATACCCGACCGGCGGCCCAAGAGACAGCGTACCACCAAAAATCTTGAATGAAAAACCGAAAAACTTCACAACAAATTTCAAAGACAAAGAAGTCGATATTCAGTTTGATGAATATTTCAAATTAGATAATGAATTTAAAGAAGTTAGTTTTTCTCCTGCGATGGAAAAATCTCCGATCCTGAAAATAAGGAAGAAATTTTTAAACATTCAATTTCAGGAACCTTTACAAGACAGCACCACTTACACTATAAATTTTGGAAAAGCTATTGTAGATTATAATGAAGGAAACGTACTTAAGAATTATATGTATGTTATATCTACAGGAAAAGAAATTGATTCTCTTTCGATTAGTGGAACAGTCTTAAATACACTAACCAAAAAACCAGTTCTGGATGCCACGGTGTTTTTGCTTCCGGTAAATCAGGATTCGCTCTTTGGAAAAAAACGTGCAAGTTTATTCACAAGTACAGATTCATCAGGTAACTATAGCCTAAAATATTTAAGAGCTAACACTTATAACATTTATGCCGTTTTTGAGGAAGGCGCTGGCGATAAAATATATAATTCGGCAAAAGAAGAAATAGGATTTCTAAACAACCCTATTAAGCTTCAAAAAGACACTTCAGGATTTAATATAGAGCTATTTAAAGAGCAGCCGAAAAACTTCCGGGTAACGGATAGAAAAATAGAAAAAGATGGCAGATTGACTTTTATATGGAATAAACAATTAGAAAAACCCGGTATCCAAATCCTTCAACCGGCAGAGTTGAACACTTCCAAATTAGTTGAGTTTAGACCATCAAATGATACCGCCTTTGTGTGGACATCAAATATGGATTTTGACTCGATTAGCGTAGCCGTTCAGGATAAAAACATCGGCCTCGATACAGTGCTAATTAGAAGAGGAAAACGTGAGACCTATAATAGAGCCATAACGATTGAATCGAATGCATCGGGAGGAAAACTTAGACCAGGATCTGATCTTGTTCTAACATTTACTGCTCCCGTTAAATCAATTGATCCGAAGAAGATTAGCTTGCTTCAGGATTCGCTTCCTGTAACTGGTTTAAGAGTAATAAGAGATAGTACTTCGAACCGCAAAATCATTCTTAAGTATCCCTGGAAAGATGAAAAGAAATATATTTTAAACTTAGCCGACGATGGTTTCACAGGGATTTACGGAGGCGCTAATAAAGCAACAACGATCAACTTTTCTAAAGATATTGAAGAAAACTACGGAACTTTAAGTCTCGCTATAACTGTACCAGATACAAGTAGCAACTACCTAATTGAGATATTAAATAAAGATGATGATTTGCTTTTAACTACTGTGATCAGGAAAAGCACCACATTAAACTATCCAACTTTGCCTGTAGGAAAATACTTTGTCAGGGTGATTTACGATAAAAATAATAACAAGAAATGGGATACAGGTAATGTTGTTGAACGAAAACAGCCCGAGCTTGTATGGAATCACCCGACGGAAATATCGTTAAGAGCGAACTTCGAGATCGAAGAAAAATTACTTATACCGAAGGCTCCGTAAACCATTTAGAGTACATAATGTAATTATTTGGCAATCGCTTTAGAAGGTCTCTCTGCTCGTCTGATACTGGTTTAATTTTCTTTGCAGGACTCCCCGCATATATAAAACCACTCTCGCAGATTGTATTCTCCAATACAACCGAACCAGCTGCAATGATTGAAAATTCTTCTACTACAGCATTATCCATCACAATCGCACCCATACCAATCAGCACATTATCTTTTAAGATACAACCGTGAACCAAGGCATTATGGCCAATCGATACATTGTTTCCAATGGTAGTTCCGGCCTTTTCGTAGGTACAATGAACCACTACCCCATCCTGGATATTTACGTTATTGCCAATTTTTATAAAATTGACATCGCCCCGAATAACGGCGTTAAACCAAACCGAACAATTATCTCCCATAATTACATCTCCAACTAATGTTGAGTTTTCGGCAATGAAACAATCATTACCCCATTGTGGTGATATTCCTTTTACAGGTAGTATTAGTGGCATAATGTAGATTTAAAAAATAGTATCTGTTGGGTTATCCATATGTTCCGGATAATCAGTTGTATAATGTAAACCTCGACTCTCTTTGCGAAGCATGGCTGATTTAATTACAATATATGCGGTTTGTATGATGTTACGCAGTTCGCAAAGCTTCACCGAAAGTTTAGTTTTCTTATAGAAATCCTCTGTTTCTTCATGAAGCAAACCTAACCGGCGCATTGCCCTATCGAGCCTAAAATCAGAACGAACAATACCTACATAATCGCTCATAACCTTTTGTGTTTCGCGGATATTATGAGTGACGAGAATGTCTTCATTAGAAAGCTGCGTATTGGTTTCATCCCATTCGGGGATATTAGATGGGATACTTACGTTTTCAAAATGCTTGATTGCATCTACAAAAATACGATGAGCAAAAACAGTTGCCTCTAATAGTGAATTTGATGCTAAGCGATTAGCACCATGCAATCCGGTTGACGCGCACTCTCCACAAGCATATAAATTGTTAATGGATGTACGTCCGTAATGATCTACTAAAATACCTCCACACATATAATGACAGGCTGGTGTAACAGGTATATAATCTTTGGTCATATCAATACCTATACTTAAACATTTAGCATAAATGTTTGGAAAGTGCGACAGAATATCATTCTTTGACCGATGTGTGATATCTAAATAAACAAAGTCATCACCAGATTTTTTCATTTCTGAATCTATAGCCCTTGCAACGATATCTCTTGGCGCTAATGATTTACGCTTGTCATAAGCATCCATAAACTCCTTACCCTTGCAATCCCTTAGAATTCCACCAAAACCTCTTACAGCTTCTGATATTAAGAATGAAGGATATTCCCCGGGTTTATATAAAGCAGTAGGGTGAAATTGAATAAATTCCATATTACGAACCTTACCTTTTGCACGGTAAACCATCGCAACACCATCACCCGTTGCAATAACAGGATTAGTAGTATTTGAATAGATATGGCCAGCTCCGCCGGTAGCCATTACGGTTACTTTCGACAAAAACTTTTCAACGGAATTTGTGGTGGTGTTTAATGCATATATACCGTAACAAATAATATCATCAGACTTTCTTCCCACAAAATCCCCTAAATGATGTTGGGTTATTAATTCAACAGCAAAATAATGTGTCAGTATTTCAATGTTTGGATTGCTGTGAATCTTCTCTAAGAGCGCACGTTCAATTTCAAATCCAGTAATATCTTTATAATGAAGTATCCGGCTTTCGGAATGACCGCCTTCTTTAGCCAGATCATATATGCCTGGTGTGGTGGTATCGAAATTGGTTCCGTAATCAATAATCTCCTGGATGCGTTCGGGACCTTCCTTTACAACAAGTTTTACAACTTCCCTATCACATAAACCGTCGCCAGCTATTAATGTATCTTCTATATGTTTGTCGAAAGAATCTTCTTTATCCACAACAACAGCTACACCACCCTGCGCATACTTGGTGTTAGATTCATCTTCATTTGCTTTTGTAAGTATCAGAACCTTACCATGTTGCGCTGCCTTTAGGGCAAAACTTAAACCTGCAATTCCGGAACCTACAACAAGGAAATCAACATCCTTCATTTAATAAATATTTAATTCAATGTAATCTTGCAATACCAGTGTGGATAAACCACTGTAAAGATGTTAAATTTGTTTAAAAAGTGTTAACGCTTTCTAATAACTAAAATGATATTAAGTTTTACTGTGAATATAGGTTACTTCTAATAAAGTTTTAAGCATCAAAAGTGAGAGTTGTTAACTTTTTACACATACCTAATAATCAACGGGAGAAAATTAAAAGAAAAAATAAGGAATAATTAAAGGTCTTAAATTCAATTAATTGGGTATGTAATTTTGTTGAGAAGTTGTTGAGAAAATATATAAAACAAACTATTCGTTATTTAGTTTGGCTTCTTCTTCACATTACTAACATCCTAATAAACAATAAGAATCTTTATATATAGAATAATTATATTTTATTGAAGTGTTTGAAATGGATATGTTTGAGGAAATAAATGTGAAGGGTTTTGTAGATGAGCCTATCGATCCTTCGCTAGATCTTTTTGATGAGATTGAAAAATTAAAAAAGGAAAAAAATGCTGTTATACTAGCGCACTACTATCAGGAGCCTGATATTCAGGATATTGCCGACTATATTGGGGATAGCTTAGGATTATCCCAGCAAGCGGCGAAAACGGATGCTGAAGTTATTGTGTTTGCCGGAGTGCATTTCATGGCTGAAACAGCTAAAATATTATCGCCAGAAAAAAAGGTTTTATTACCGGATTTAAAGGCAGGATGTTCTTTATCAGATAGTTGTCCGCCAAACTTGTTTGCTAAGTTTAAGGAAAAATATCCTGAACATTTGGTGATTACTTATGTGAATTGTTCAGCAGAACTTAAAGCAATGAGCGACATTGTTTGTACCTCATCCAATGCTGTTCAGATCGTAGAAAGTTTGCCAAAAGAGCAGAAAATAATATTTGGCCCGGATAAAAATTTGGGTGCG
>JANMZB010000681.1:0-7893 GCA_031382725.1 Sphingobacteriaceae bacterium
GATTTTTCAGCAACTTTTGCTGTTGGCGTTTCCTTTTTTGAACTGGATTTTGTGTCCGGCTTTGCATGATGTTTATGCGCTTGCATCGCTGGATTCACTTTTAATCTCTCACCCGATGGAAATTGGTTGAGCGTATAATACGCCACCTGATGAAGTAAAGGCGTTTTATCATTTGCCACCAGATCGCCTAACTTAATTTCATGCACATACCCTAATATTAAATCATCAACTACTAAACGAACTTTTAATCCATCTTCTGAAACCACTACTGCTTTAAGCGGGCAATCTTGTTGGTTAATTACCGGGCTGCCGTATTCACCGTGATATTTATAAGTGAAGCTGGAAATGCTGTAATTTGAAAGTGACTTTGCAAGAGTTTTATCCACAGGCATAGTGAACGTTAGTTCAAAGCCGTCGGGTTTTGCGCTTACGGTTTGCATTTCAAAAGGTACCTTTCCGGTCCAGTCTAAGCGTTGTAAACCGTACTCTTCCTTACCGGTTGAAGCCCATCCACGGCTGGTCATTCCAACATACATCGAGCCGTCGTTTCCCCATTCCTGGCGCAAAACTCCGGACGAAAATCCTTCCCTGAAAGGATAACATGCACCCTGATAAACTCCGTTAACTTTTTCAAGCGAAGCGCGCATTATTTTGCTCTGCGATTGATCTCCCACAAAAAGCTGACCCTGAAAAGGGCCCATTTTTCCCTTATCAGAATACAGTAGAATCCCGGATGTTGAGTTACCCATAATCCCGTGAGGGAACCAGATTGCCGGAGGTTTTAGACCGGGTATATCTTTTGCAAGATCGTATAAGGTTTTGCCGGAATTCTTAATCATCCCTTCCCGAACTTTAACTGTAGAATTAGTTTGTGTGGCCCATGGTAATCCGCCGGGATGACCGGCAACATCGCCTTTCTGTAAATGAGTAATCCGCCCAGAGCCAACCCAATCGCCTTGATTATCCGAATAGAATACTTCGTCTTCCGCATCTAAACCAATGCCCGCCGGGGATCGCATTCCGGTTGCAAATGGTTCCATATCTCCATTTGGTTTGATGCGAAGTGTCCAGCCCCGCCATGGTACGCCGCTATAGCCTTCAGGTCCGAAGGCCACGTTTAGAGTTACAGTCATATCGCCATTTGGGTGCATTATAGGCCCGTAAGCATATTCATGATAGTTTCCTGATAAGGGATATTTAAACACGGTCTTATACTCATCGGCTTTATCATCTCCGTTATTATCGGTCAACCGGGTTAACTCGCCTCGCTGGCTTACATAAAATGAACCATCGCGATAAGCGATGCCTAAACATTCGTGCATGCCGTGTGCAAAGCGTTTAAATTTAGGCGACTCGCCATTTTGCATATCTGTGTTTTCGATCAGCCATACTTCGCCCCGCCTTGTCGACACCGCAACTCTGCCATCTGGCAATACGGTTAGTCCGCCAATTTCAAGGGCAATTCCAGCCGGCACCGGGATAGTACTGATTTTATAATAGGTATCTTCTTGTGTTGAGGACTGCTCCTGAGCAGTTGTTATGCTTGATCCAACAAAAGTTGAGATAAATAATATAACGATGTATCGGAAGTTTCTTTGAATTGCCATTTTACCAGATGAAGGTGTACGAAATTTCATTTTGTGCCTGAGATAAGGGAAGCAAAATTTCCGTTTTATTATCAATTGTTCTAAGCAGGGGCTTTAGGCCTTTAGCAATCTCAATAAAGTATTCTTTGTCGTTTATTGAATAAGTGCCATCGGGCATTTTATTAATTTTCTTTGCAGAGGCGATACGATGATAGCTATTGGCTTGAGCATTATCAAAATGAAGTTTTCGGGTGAGCGTTGTTCCATCTTCATTTGGCAGAAGGATATCTTTAATAATCAGGCCGCCTTTTGCAAACGTAAATTCAGGTAGGCCTTGCTCGTTTAAGGTGTAACCCTTTAATTGTTGACTGTTTTCAGGTAAAGAATCGGGCCACATAGCCGTATTTACATCTTTAAGTTCTGCGGTAACTGCTTCATCGCTCAACGTAATCCCGCCAGTTGGTAAGTCTACTATCTGCGATCCACGCTCGTGCCACATCGGTGTTGCATCTATAAAAGGGCCCTTCCAAACTTTAAGTAAAGTGCCATTGCTAAGGTCGTAAGCGTAATTGATTTTTGAGGGATCGCCAACTGCAACGCAATACATTTTCTTTTTGCCATTAAAATTCATAAACCCCCTTTGGATATAAGGTTCTTTAGATGGTTGCAGTAATATCCGGCCAACCGCCTCTTCATTGGGCATAGAGCCAGGCTCGTGAAGTGCCTGCATATAATTCCCTTTTCCCTGAACAAACAGACCTAAAATGGGTAGCGGAGCCCAGGTGTTTTTGTAATAAGCAAGCGAAAAATCATGCTCTCCCTGGCTTAAGGGCAAAGTCGCTAAGCCTTTTTGATCTCTGCTCATTTTGCCGTCATGATCATGTTTTCCTAAATGATCTATGATTTTTATGCCGTCTATAGTCAGCCTTGATCCACCAAGTGAAACCAGCGTAAACGTATAATCTGTTGTTTCAGGAACAGTGATTTTTCCTGTAAAAAGAATTGCAATCCCATCGTGGTTTAGAGCAGGCGACCATGTAATAGCCGATAAATTACCCGACTTTTTTTCTGTTAATTGATTAAAGTCAGGAATAGCTTTAAGTTTTTCTTCAAAGTATTGATATTGAATATTCTTAACTAAAATGGGTTTATACTTTTTGAAAACGTATGCAATATTTTTAAAAGCTACCGGGCCATTACTAACCTCAAAAACTAATGGACTTTTTGAAGAAACATTGTTTTTTAAATCCGGCAAATCAATATTTTGATGGATGAGGATATTATTTAATCTGATCTCGTTAATGCGAGGATTACTTACCTTTTTGCCGCTCGGGTCAAATACTGCTGCGCTAAAACTTACAAATAGTTTTTGCCAGGTTCCCGGAGCTTTGGCTGCGTTTTGCGAAGGTGGTATTCCATTGAAAAGCAGATTTTCGTTTTCCTTAAGGGCTGGAAGTCCACCAGCATCCATGTTAGAAGGGTTTTTTGTTTTCCAGCTATCAGCTAAAGCAACTTTATAGTTTCCCTGAAGTGAAATTGCAGCAGCACTTTCGTTGGATAACATAAACTCAAGTTCTATATCAATATCCTGATGATCCCACACCGTTTCCAGTCTGATTGTTTCTCCTTGACTAGGTTTAGCCGAAAGTATACCTTGTCCTGAAAAAAAGCTCATGTTTCGCGCTTTAGCCCGATTTACATAGGCATCGCCCGCAATAGACCAGGATTTATTGGCGGTCTTGAAACTCTGAAGCGTTTCAAGTGAGAGTGAATTTAGCCCGGGTGTTTGTGCTTGTAATTGAAATACACCAGAGACTGATCCAACAAAAAGCAGAACCCATATTTTAAATAAGAACATAATATTAATCGAGATAATGATTGATTAGAGTGGTACCAAATTTATATAATCTTTATTATAGAGAGGCATGTCTGTAGTTCTATAACAGAAATGTTTCCATATAAATTGGAAATATTTAAATGAGAATTAGCACTGATTAGGGTCGCTTTTAGATTTCAGGTAGAACTTAAAAGTCTGTAGTGTGAAATGTTACATTATAATCTTGAAAGACAGGCTGGTATAGCATTAATATTGTATTAATCTTTAGGTTATATTTTCAAATTAACGAACTAAAATGCTATTTTTGAACGTTCCTAATCACACACTTAGAACCAAAATATCTAACCACCATTATGAAGCTTTGGAAAAATAAAAAATTCCTTCTTTCGGCTATAACTTTAGTTGTTCTCGTGTTTATAATCGTTTCCAGTTTTGGTGATAATACTGTTGACTTTAGCACCCAGGTTAAGCCAATTTTAAATAAAAATTGCATCAGTTGCCATGGAGGTGTGAAGCAACAAGGTGGTTTTAGCGTTTTATTTAGAGAAGAGGCACTTGCAAAAACCGAGTCTGGCAAACCCGCGATTATTCCAGGAGACCCAGGGGATAGCGAAATGATTCGCAGGCTTAAATTAAAAGACCCAGAGGAGCGTATGCCCTACAAGCATCCTCCATTAAAAGATGATGAAATAGATTTATTAAGCACCTGGATAAAACAAGGTGCAAAATGGGGTGAACATTGGGCATACGTTCCAGTTAAAGCAGTCGAGGTTCCAAAGCCGAAAGGTGCTTTGTGGGGATTATTTCCTGCAAAAAAAATCGATTGGGTTAAGAATGATATCGATTACTTTATTCACGACCGTTTAAAAAAGGAAGAACTTGAGCAATCTGCAAAAGCTGATAAGGTAACCTTGCTGAGAAGATTAAGTTTGGATCTTACCGGACTTCCTCCTTCTTCTGAACTTGCTAAAAAGTTTCTGAGCAGTAACGATGAAAAGGCTTACGATGATGTAGTAAACTCCCTGCTCGCATCTCCTCAATTTGGCGAAAAATGGACCTCAATGTGGCTTGATATTGCAAGATATGCGGATACAAAGGGTTATGAAAAAGATAGTCATCGAAACGTTTGGCGGTATAGAGACTGGCTTATCAAGGCATTTAATAGCGACAAACCTTATGACCAGTTTTTGGCAGAACAATTAGCGGGAGACTTGATGGAAAATCCAACCGAAATGCAATATATAGCTACTGCATTTCACCGTAATACCATGACTAATGATGAAGGCGGAACGGATAATGAGGAGTTTAGAACTGCTGCGGTGATGGATAGAACAAGTGCTACCTGGGATGGCCTCCTGAGTACAACATTCGCATGTGTTCAGTGCCACAGTCACCCTTACGACCCTTTCAAACACGATGAATATTACAAGTTTCTCGCTTTCTTCAATGATTCACGGGATGAGGATACGGTGTCTGAGTACCCATATTTGCGCCATTTTTCTTCAGAAGATAGTGCAAAGGTTGAATTTGTAACAAATTGGTTGAAAAAGAATGGGTTTACCCACCAAGCGAAACAAACCTGGCAATTTCTGAAAACCTGGCAACCAGCTATTAATTCAATACGTGGAGATGAGTTTGTTAACAGTGCGTTACAGGATACAAAGTTTCTCATATTCCGAAATAATGCTTCAACCAGATTTCAAAAAGTGAATCTTGAGCAAAAGACGGAGTTAATTTATCGCTATAGAGGCTTTTTACCCGGTGGAACCTGGACTATTAGATTGGACAAACCGGATGGGCCAGTTTTGAAAACGATTGCTGTTGTTCCTGCCAAGGACTGGACAATTACACAGGTTGATTTACCCAGGACATCTGGGGTACACAACTTGTATTTCACTTATACTAATCCGAACTTAAAAGGTGAGGGAGACGGTATGATGTTCGACTGGTTCCATTTCACCCAACCCTTACCAGGAAAAGAGCTGGCAGGTTATACTGCTATGCATAAAACATTTTGGGAATTATTAACTAAGGAAGTAGAAGGTACCCCGATTATGATGGATAATCCTTCAGATATGAAGCGTGCAACCAATGTTTTTGAACGTGGAAACTGGCTTGTAAAAGGGAAAGAAGTTAATGCAGATGTCCCTAAATCGCTAAACCCTTTTCCTGCAAATGCCCCAAGAAATCGTCTGGGACTAGCCATGTGGCTTACCAGCAAAGACAATCCGCTTACAGCGAGAACGATGGTAAACCGTTTGTGGGAGCAGATGTTCGGTATAGGGCTGGTAGAGACGCTTGAAGATATGGGATCACAAGGGGCGGCTGCGAGTCATCAGGAACTGCTAGACCACCTTTCCTATAAATTCATGAATGAGTACAAGTGGAGCATGAAGTCCCTGCTTAAAGAGATGGTCATGTCAGCAACTTATCAGCAGGATAGTAAAGTAAGACCCGGCTTAATTAAAAAAGATCCTTACAACAGATTTTACGCCCGGGGTCCAAGAGTGCGCCTCACCGGCGAACAGGTGAGAGATCAGGCTCTTGCAGTGAGTGGCTTATTAAAATTGAAGATGTATGGTCCGGGCGTTATGCCATGGCAGCCGGAAGGAATTTGGATGTCGCCCTGGAGCGGCCAAAGCTGGAAATTGAGCGAAGGCGATGACCTCTACCGGAGAGCGGTTTACACCTATTGGAAAAGAACTGCGCCCTATCCGAGCATGATTTCTTTTGATGGTGTTGGACGGGAAGTATGTACGTCAAGAAGGATAAGAACCAATACGCCTTTACAGGCTTTAGTTACCCTTAACGACTCGGTATTTGTAGAAGCTTCGAGAAGTTTTGCTTACCGGATGGAAAAAGAGGCTGCAAATAAAAAAGATGTAAGATCGCAAATTAGCAAAGGATATGAAATTATGATGCTTAAGCCTATTCCACCGAAAAAGCTGGGTATCCTTGAGAAATTGTATCAGAACGCTTATCAAAAATTTAGTAAAGACCGAAGCAAAGCAGCTCAAATGATGGGCAAAAAGGAAGCAACACCTCCTGAACATGCCGCGTTAACAGTAGTCGCAAATGCGATGCTCAATCTGGATGAATTAATTACAAAAAACTAGTCGGTTTAATTAAGATAAACTCAACAACGTTGATAATAGATATTGAATGACCAGGAACGAACTTCATACACAGCGGCTTGTAAAAGAAGCTCAGGCCGCAGCTATAAGTCAAATAACCAGGCGGCATTTCCTTAAGGAAAGTGCTATGGGGCTTGGTGCAGTTGCTCTAGGTTCTCTTTTGGGAAGTTGCGGTTACAACGCAGGCGAATCTTCCAATCCGAACGTATTTGACCCGGCACATCCGCTGGCTCCTAAAATGCCTCATTTCCCCGGAAGGGCAAAGAGTGTAATTTACCTGCACATGGCAGGCGCTCCCTCACAACTAGAGCTTTTTGATTACAAACCTGAATTAATGAAGCTCGACGGGCAACTTTGTCCGCAGTCTTTATTGGAAGGAAAGCGCTTTGCCTTTATTCGCGGCGTTCCTAAAATGATGGGGCCGCAGGCGAAATTTGCACAGCATGGCGAAAGTCGGACCTGGGTAAGCGAACTTTTGCCACACTTTTCTACTGTCATAGATGAGGTTAGCGTTTTAAAAGGAGTAACTACAGATCAGTTCAATCACGGGCCTGCTCAATTACTAATGCAAACCGGCTCGGCGCGTTTAGGGCGACCAAGTATGGGTGCATGGGTTAGTTATGGGTTGGGTACGGAAAATCAGAATTTGCCAGGTTTTGTGGTGCTTACCTCAGGTGGAAAGTTCCCTGATGCTGGAAAGAGTGTATGGGGAAGCGGCTTTTTGCCTTCGGTTTACCAGGGCGTACAATGTCGAAGCGAAGGAGACCCTGTGTTATTTATAAAAGATCCGGAAGGTATGGATCGCGACCTTAGAAAAGCTTCAATTGACGCAATAAATAAGGTAAACGCAGAAGAATACCAGGAATATGCAGATCCGGAAATCCTGTCTCGTGTTTCACAATACGAGATGGCCTATAAGATGCAGATTTCTGTTCCTGAGGTGATGAACATTAATGATGAGCCTCAATATATTCATGAAATGTATGGCACCAAACCAGGAAAGGCCTGCTTTGCCAATAATGTTTTGCTTGCCAGAAAGTTAGTCGAAAAGGGAGTTCGTTTTGTTCAGCTTTTCGATTGGGGATGGGATGCGCATGGAACAGATCCAACTTTGTCGATTGACGTTGGCTTAGTAAATAAATGCCGCGAAATAGACAAGCCGATCACAGCTCTGATTCTTGATTTAAAACAGAGGGGATTACTGGAAGATACATTAGTAGTTTGGGGTGGAGAGTTTGGAAGAACGCCAATGATGGAAAATCGTGATGGAAAGCCAAATCCATTTAAGGGAAGAGACCACCACGTGGAAGCAAGCTGTATGTGGATGGCTGGTGGC
>JANMZB010000696.1:0-8574 GCA_031382725.1 Sphingobacteriaceae bacterium
ATAATAATAATAAAACATCATTAGTATAAATAATAAGAATTGTATACCAAATTTTACTAAGTTGGAAAGAACAATGCTTAATGGCATGATTAACCTAGGAAAATATACCTTTCCAAAAATAGCGGCATTGTCTCTAAAAACCGTAGATGTTTTATTGAGGCATTCAGCAAAGTAATTCCAGGCGGTAATGCCTGCCATATAAAATAATGGTTGAGGCAGACCGTCTGTTGAGATGCCTGCAAGATTACCAAATACGAAAGTGTAGATTATTGTAGTAAATAGGGGTTGAATAAAAAACCATAAAGGACCCAATATGGTTTGTTTATAAAAAGAAATAAAGTCACGTTTTACCAACAATAAAAGTAAATCCCTAAATTCCCAGGTATCTTTAAATTTAAGGTCTAGTAATGAGGATTGAGGTAGGATTTCCCAAACACTATTAGATTTGTTATTCACAGATTAGTTCTTTAATTTTTACATAATATGCATTATAACTGAAATTATTAATACAAAGAGCTTGAATCCTAAGAGAAGTTTCGGGGGTGCGGTCTAATTCAAGATTAGCTACTATGGCCTTATAGATTGCATCTTTGTCTATAGGAGAAACTAGGGTTCCCAATTTCCCATTCAATAGCGCGTCCACACTGCCATCCTGGTTTCCGGCAATTGTTTTACATCCACATGCGGCTGCTTCAATAAATACAATTCCAAACCCTTCTTTTCTGCTTGGCATTACAAACACATCTGATAATAGAAAATGTTCACTCAATTCTTCCTCTGGAACAAAGCCTAGGAGGGTTACGTGTTCTTCAAGATGATTGTCTTTGATTAACTTTTTTAATCGTGTTTTCTCTACCGAATCAGCCTTCCCAGCAATAAGATATCTTATCGCTGGGAATTTTTTAACTAACTCGGGGATGGTTTCGATGACCAAATCGTACCCTTTGTACAATTCACTTGACGACAAGCGCGTTAAGGTGAATAATACGGGAGCTGATCGTTTAAGCCCGTATCTATCAAGTAATTCTCCTGGTTTAGAAAAATCCATTGGAATTTCAAGGAAAGGGTCCAGGCAATTGTGAACTATTTTGATACGATCTGCATGTACCTGATGTCGTTCAATCATCTGGCTTGCAGTATAGCTACTTACTGCCCATATTTCACAGTCTTTTCTTAGAAAATCGCCTTTCCAGTTTTTAATCTCACGCCAAACTTCAATCCCATGTACAAATAAAATTATTTTGGTTTTTGGGGATATTCTTTTTATTAGTAAGGCTATAAATAGTAGGTTTATATGGCTTAAAATTACAATATTTGAACGAACACCTTCAGATATCGCAGCTAACGAAAATCCTATTCTGTTGCCTTTGAAGCCTTTAAACTGTTCTTTTAAAATATATTTAGCATCCCGGTCAGAGGTTTTATCATACATTGAAAATGCTTTGGTAGTAACCAAATCTTTGACACTCAGGTCATAAAGCGTCCTTGTTAATACCCGGCAAACTTTTTCAACCCCTCCCGTTAAAGAGAATGTTTTAAGTGTAAGAAAAAGAACTTTTTTAGGCATTGTTAATGTGATATAGTGCAAAAGCTGAAGACCAATGCAGATTTCCTTTGTGGAAATCTTTCATTAATTTTTTTGAGGTCTTGTTCTCATATCGATCGGGATTTGAAATACGCTCAAAACGGCTCATCCATTCCTGGAAAGGAAAGCTGAATCCCATTTTTTTCCTGTTCCAAACGGGTTCTGGGAGAACATCCTTAAATGCTTCGATAAGGAGGATTTTATTTAGTTTGGAGCTGAACTTAATATGAGGTGCAATTTTTAGAGCCGTTGATACAAGGTCCTGGTCCAAGAAAGGTACTCTAACCTCTATTCCATGACTCATACTCATATAGTCAGTGTCTTTTAGCAACTGATTCTGCATATAAAGATTCGTTTCAAACCAGCTTGCCCTGTTGCCTCCTTTTAAAGACATTACCTGTTCGTCTATGGGAAAATCTTGTATGAGTTTATTTATTTCTTTTAAATCCGCATCTAATATCGATGCAATTACAGGGGGGGTATAAAAGCCTCTCAAAAACAAGTATTCACCTACCGGATTTTTGAAGCTTAAATAGTAAAGCCGCTTAAATTTGGGGTTAGGATGATAACTGACAGTTCTGATAAATCGAGACGAAATGTTTTTTACAAACGAAAGTGTATTCATTCGTTGAAACGAAGGGTAACCACCAAAAAGTTCATCACCACCTAATCCGGACAACACTGCTTTCAGCCCGTTCTCTTTTGCATATTTGCTAACAAACCAGGAGTTTATGCCATCTGTGCTGGGTTGATCCATACTATTAACAATTGTTTCAAAGTTCTTTATAAACTCTTTATAATTGATAAAGTACTCGGTATGCGAACCCCTCATATTTCGGGTCACTAGTTCTTGGTATTTTTTTTCCGTATAGTCTGTTTCCTCTAAATTTATTGAAAGCGAATTTAACTTCGCCCCTTGATATTTATCAGCAATTAAAGTTAAAATGCTGGAATCGATACCTCCGCTAAGAAACACTCCAATAGGGGCATCGGATATTAAATGATTAATAACAGAATTTTTTAAAGCCTCCCGAACTTCGTGAACAGCTTCTTCGATATTAGTTATTTCTTCAGAATATGTGAACGCCTTAAATTTTTTAACGGAATATTCGCGGCTTGCTACAGACCAGCATAAATAATGCCCTTTACTCAAACTACACACTCCTTTCAATGTTGTATATGGTTCAGGAATATGACCAAAGGCTAATAAATAGACTTTCCAGTTTTCATCTTGTGGCCATGATGTAGCCACCTTAGAAAAAGCTTTTACTTCTGAAGCAAATATTAATTGCCTATCATTAACAGAATAGTACAAAGGCTTTATTCCGGAAGCGTCTCTTACCAAAAATACTTTGTTTTGAGTTTGGTCATAGATTGCAAAGGCAAACATACCTTTTAACATGGCGAACGAATCTGTCCCCCAAATTTCATAAGCCTTTAGAATCACTTCAGTATCAGTTTCTGTATTGAAGTGGCATCCTTCAGCCTGTAATTTGGATCGCAGCTCCTTGAAGTTATATATCTCTCCGTTGAAAGCGATCCATATACTTTCAGCCCTACAAGACATTGGCTGGTGACCGGCTTTGCTTAAATCTAGAATTGATAGACGCCGGTGTCCCAAACATACCGAACCCCTGTCATTAAGGAAAATTCCCTCATCATCAGGTCCGCCGTGCTGAAGAACAGTACACATGGCTTTCACTTTACTGTAAGTATCACTCGGAGGTGTTGTAGAAGATATTATTCCCGCAATCCGGCACATTGGTTAATAATTATTTGGTCACCAGAGGCATAGCTTCGCTTCCTCAGTCCCACTTTATTTTTTTGAGATTGCCTCAATAGTATTCCCGAAAAACCATGATGGTAATCGGGAATGCTACAATTTTTATTAACCCAGAAGGAATTTCGCCTGGTTTAATTTATGTAAGAAATTGTTGATATAGTTTCCGCAATTATACAACTTCCAAAAATGCTTTTGATACCTGGACCAAAATAGATTGCGTAATATAATCTATCCTTATTAATAGTTTGTGAGCCGAGTGCCATGATACTAATTCACCTTTTAATCCCTGTAAAGGTCCTGCCTTCACTATCACTTGCTGTCCTGTCTCGAATTCGTTTTCAACTACTTCCAAATCCGAGGCATTAGCTAACAGGAGCTTGAGTTGGAGTATATGCCTTTCAGGTATAGTGGCAATTTTTCCGGAGAAATAGATAAAACGGCTTATTCCTTTACACATAAGTACTTCTGACTGTTGGGTTACAGGAATTTGAACAAAGAGATAAGAAGAGATCAAAGGCATTTCAACCCATTTTTTACGGTCACTCCACTTACGTAACTGCTTATGCAGGGGTAGATATACCTGAATTTTTTTCTGCTCCAGGGCGAATGCTGCCTTCTTTTCTGCCCGCGGATTGGTATAAACAGGATACCAGCTTAACATTTTTAAATCCTCCACAGATATCTAGCGTTTTAATCGCTTAAAGATGTTCCACCACTTTGGTTTATCGTCATCTGAGTAATAACCATTTCCTGAATAACCCGAGTATGATGAATAATAGTATTGGTATGCTCCTCCAGTGTAATTACTGCTATAATAGCGACTATGGAAGGCATCATCTGTAACAGCATTCAGAACTATTACTACATTACTCAATTTATACTCACCCGAAAGCCGATCTGGTATTGTAGCTGCATTGTACCTGGAAACGCCTGATCGGATAACAAATAAGTTTATATCGGCTTGTCGTATTAATGGAATCGAGTCTGATACCAATCCAACAGGAGCAGTATCAAGTAAAACAAAGTCATAAATTTCGGATAGTTCAGCGATAAGATCCTTTAAACGTTGAGTGTGGAGCAACTCAGAAGGATTTGGCGGCACGGGACCCGAGGGAATAAAGTCCAGGTTTTCTATATTACTTTTAACTATTATCGTATCCAAATTATCTTGTGACGACAAATATGTGCTGAGCCCCTTTTTATTGTCAGTTTGAAAGGACTTATGTAATTTCGATTTTCGTAAATCAGCTGCTACAAGAACCACTTTTTTGTCAATCAATCCCAATGTACTGGCAAGGTTAATCGATACAAACGACTTTCCTTCACCAGATATTTCGGATGTTATACAGATTACTTTGCTTTTCTTTTCGCCAGCGAGGAAACTAAGATTTGTTCTGACTGATCGCACCGATTCAGCGAAGATTGATTTTGGCTTTTGGACAGAAAGCGCCTGGGAATTGTCTTTATCTATAAAGCCGGGAAATTCTCGGATTATACCAATGATGGGAATAGATGTTACACTTTCAACAGTTTCCTTATCATAAATATATGGGTTGGCTAATCTTACAAGGAGTATAATGCCAGCTCCTACACCCAATCCCCATAAAAGTGCATAAGTATAGACCTTGCCTGCTACCGGAGCAATAGGGCGGCTTCTGGGAGTGGCTTCATCTACGATTGAAGCCCCAGGAACTACGGCAGCCTTACTAATCTGAGCTTCAAGTTTTTTTTCGAAAAGATACTGAAAAACTTTCTGGTTGATGTCAAAGTCAGACTGCAAGTTAATAAAGTTTCTTTCTGTATTCGGCATTTGAGTTACGTTCCGCTCTGCAGCAACTATCTGGCGGTCGACATATCGTTGTAATCTACTATTTCGTTCTTTAAAGCTCTCGATGTTCTCTGTAATGGCTTTCTTAATGTCGTTAATTTGCCTATTTAAAGTTGTTATTTGCAGTGAGTTAGGAGTATAAGTCACGGATCTTCTCTCCTTTTCAAGAAGCAACGCATTTAATTGATTGACTAAACCAGATAGCATCCCATCTACTGGCCCTTCAATACTATAATTTAAGTCAGTGGAGGTGGCATTCTTATTTATCCTTTCTTCGAGTTGTTGTATAGTTAGTTCTTCAATCTTTAAATTATTTTTTTGCACGTCTTTCGCAATTACGTCACTTGATTTAGTTGACGCTGCTGATTCAAAAGAGACCATCTTATTTGCACGTTTAAAATTCGCAAGGGCTGTGCCGGAATTTTTCACCTGCTCAGAGAGAAAGCCCAATTGCTCATTGATAAACGCTATCGTTTGAGAAGCAGACATGCTTCGACGATAGCCATCAAAATATACATATTCTTTTATTATGGCATTTAAAATATCTGCTGCGAACTCAGGATTTCGATCCGTTACAGACAGGACTAGTACATTTGAGCTCTTTGCCGCTTCTCTCATAGACAAGCTACCCACAATTCTTGAGAGAAAGTCTTCTTTGGAGTTAAATCGAATTAAGTAGCTACTTATGGTAGATGGCCCGCTTGTTATCTTAAATGTAATACCAGGTAAATTGATAGTTGAATTATATTTATAAATATTAGTTATCTCTTTGCCTCCTGAGTTAAAACTCAATTCAAAAGTTTTATTATCAATATTTCTCACATCGAATAGCCCACGATAAAAATCAGTAGAATCTTGTCGAATTATTTGAATAGGAAAGGGTACTTCAGGATATAGTTCAGATGTTCTTATCCTTCCTTTTACATAATAGGATATTTTATAATCTAAACGAGAGATGGCGTTGATAAGAACATCTTTTGATTGAATGACATAAGTCTCAGTTTGAACCTTATTGCTTCGGTCGTAAATGTTTTTAACAGCCAAAAGCTCCGTAATTTCTGACTTCTCTTCCACGAACTTAAGTGATGCACTTGTTGAATACACTTTTGGGGTATACCATAAATAGGCATAGGCTATTGTTAATGATATAATGAGGCAAGCTGCTATCCAATACCATCGACTCCCCAGGATCTTTAGAACTTTGAAGTAGTCAATACTTTGGGTTGGAAGTTTATTTGGGTTCGGTTCTGTGTTGCTCATCTACTTCTAAATGAATAAATTAATATTATTGCATTAAGGATTAAAAATGCAGGTTGAATTACCCCCGAGTAACTTTTAATGCTTTCATTCGTGTTATAAAGGCCTCTTGAAGGAATATAAATTATGTCGTTATTTTGAAGTATTAGCTTGTCGTTAGCGAGCGAATTTATGTTTTTCAGATTCACATAAATAATTTCCGGGTCCTTTCTATCACCTCGAATAATTTTGATTTTCCGCGGGTCAGCTTGGGCAGTTAGTCCTCCACTTCGTCCGAGTAAATCAATTAAGTCAATTCTCTCTTTTTCTAACTGATAGTTTCCCGGCTTGCCGCTTTCTCCAATGAGTATAACCTTATTATTGACAACCGCCAAGGATATAATGGGGTTCTTTATGAGACTATTTCCATACAGTTCCTGCACTTTTAGTGCTGCCTCGGTTTTAGTTAGTCCACTAAGTTTAACTGAACCTATTACAGGAAATGTATATATCCCATCTCCGTCCCCATGAAAAACTACACCAGACTGCATCCCTTCAGTTATAGCCTGATTAACCAGGCCCTCAGGGTTTTGTAAATTGCTAATTGCAATAACATCATATGGCCTTAATTTGTAGTCTGACTTAAATAAGTGATTCTCATTAGCGACAAACACCGACGTTGCTGTATCCGCAAACTTATCATACTCACTTTGAAATAAAGTATTGGTACTTTTTAAAGACTTACAGGAAGATAAGAAAAAAATGGATAATATAATCGCCCCAAGGAGCTTCCCCTTTTTTAATTTCATTTATGAGAGTGTTATTAGAAAGTGTTAAAAATGCTTAATTAATTTCAGATATTTTAATAAAAGTTATTTTTTCAAAAACATATTTTGTGCTTTTGGGTTTCCCGCTTTGCTTTCACTATATTGGCTGTAGTGTGCTCTCCTGTTATTCATCATCGTTGCTTGAGCTGTTAATATCTTATTATGAAAATTTCCATAATCACTGTAACCCATAATGCAGGCGACTTTTTGAGAACGTGTATTGAATCCGTGCAGCAGCAATCTTATCCAGATATCGAATATATTATCATTGATGGAAAGTCAACGGATAATACCTTAAATATTGCTGCTTTTTACGATAACATCAGTCAATTAGTTTCCGAAAAAGATCAGGGAATGTACGATGCCCTTAATAAAGGAATTGCCCTTGCCACTGGCGACGTCATTGGAATTTTAAATGCCGACGATTTTTTGGCTACTGATAATGTGATTGCGAATATCTCAAACTTGTTTGAAATAAATAAAGCCGGGGTTGTATACGGGGATTTGTGGTATGTAGACAAGAATGATACGGACAAGGTGATTCGAAAATGGAAGTCTCAGCCCTATAAAAAGGGTATATTCCAAATGGGCTGGATGCCGGCTCATCCAACATTCTATGCTCGAAGGGAACTTTTTGAAAAGTATGGGAATTATAGATTGGATATGGGTAGCGCCGCAGACTATGAACTTATGTTACGCTTTATGCATAAGTTTAGAGTGCAATCAGTATATCTTCCACAAGTAATGGTTAAGATGAGAGCGGGAGGAATGAGCAATCATTCCATTAAGGCTAGGTTAAAAGCTAATCAGGCTGATCTTGCGGCGATGAAGGTAAACGGCTTAAAATATCCTAGGATTGCCGCTTTTCTTAAACCCTTGAGAAAAATGCCCCAATTTTTGCGACTTTAGGGAACTTCAATATATTAGTCCGTATTGGGTTCCAAAAGTTTTAGATTAAGTACATCATAAGTCTTTTACAGGTAGATGTTCTTTGTTATTTACTGATACTTGGTATGAAAAAACTTAGACCTTAATGAGGGATTTTTGATAGCGAATAAAAATGGAATTTAAGATAATTAGTCACCCCTTAAAAAGTCATTTTTCACAATTATAAAAAGCAGAATGACTTTTTGCTAAACAGGTCATCATAAAAATTAGCCGGACAAAAGCTGCCCAATATTATCCTTCCAGATATTCATCATTCTTTTTAAGTTCATTGCGGCGGCAGCCAGCATCACATTGATGTTATCTCCTTTTATCCCTTTATAAAAGTTCCGGCTTAAGCGATAATCTGTCTTCAAATGACTGATTACAG
>JANMZB010000727.1:0-6752 GCA_031382725.1 Sphingobacteriaceae bacterium
CTGCACCTTACTCTTCTTAGGTAAAGAATACGCTATGGTGGCCGACTGCCTGAAAGGATTAGGATAACTCGTAAGTTCAAGCCCCTCAGCAACTTCGGCACTTGACTCAAATTCCAGGCGGCTTCGGGCATTGTTGCAGGCATCAGGCATGTTTGGCAATATTCTGGCAACGAAGTTGACATTTCCCGTAGCTGTAAAACCGGGTAGCATTGTGACACTGATTCCCGCATCCAGATATACATTGCCGGATTGCGTAGTGAAGGTACCCGTTGCGGGCAGAACGATATTGTTTTTTGCCTGATAAGATACGCTGGAATGCACAGCATTTATCACGATTGGGCCATTGACGTTGATATCGGTGGATGAAGTATACCCAACCGGGGAAGTGGTTGTCATTGGTGAAATATATAACTGCCAGGTTCCATTCCGATTATCCGACCAAGCTGGAAACACCCGACCCCCATAAGCAGTAATCCCAATATAGTCTCCGGCATACCCGCCACCAAAGCCAGGGATTGGAGCCGTCGTATGAGCCATATCGCTCACCTTTAAATTTATAAAACTTCCGTCCCCTTGCAGTGAACTCGCTACGTACGTGTTCGTGGTAAAACCCGACGCGGTATCCAGGCTATAATAGATTACGTGGACATCACCGGTTGCATCATCAACCGCAATCCAAGGGAACCAATTCTGCCTGCCCGTAGGGATGCTTACCGTAATGGGGTTAGACCAGGTGGAGGGCGCTCCTGCATAGTCTGAATACCTTACTTGAATAATTGACTTACCATTTCCGTTTTCCTTGGCTGGATAAGCAATATAAATTCTGCCCCGGTGGGGACCACAACTTTTATCAACGGCCATGGAGGGGAAATCATTCACGCGCGTGTTGTTGAAGAGTGGATCTACCCCACTTACCCGAATACCTGCATAAGGAAAAGCAATTCCGGTTTGCGAGAAACTAACGCCTCCATTGTCTGACCGGCCAAACCCAATGCCGTTGGCGGGAAGTGTACCAGTACCATAGTTAGCCCAACATACATAGACTTCTCCATTGGGTCCGGTTTGCACATTGGTTCCCTGCCCAAAGTTATTCCAGAGGGTAATAGGCGTAGAAAAAGAACTCCCACCATTAGTAGAGCGATTGAACTTTACAGTAACAGGATTATTAAAATCTGTCCAGGCGGCGTAAAAGTTATTTGCGAAAGGGCTTCCAGGCGTATTATCTGCCGCTACCATTTCCTTATCGAAGTTAGCTACCGGGCCAGCTCCTCTTACCTGAGGCTGCCATGAAATCCCTTTGTTTGTGCTTCGCTGTACCAGATAGCCATCTGGACTTGAGCTTGAATTGGGTCCCATTGAAACCAGGTATGCGTTACCTGCCAGGTCGAAGCAAGTGGAAGGATCTCCCCGTCCGCCACCATTGTTGGGAAGAATGTCACTGCCAGCCCAAGTAATCCCATTGTTATTGGAGTAATAATATCCCTGGTTAGCGTTACCCAAACCAAAAGCCGTTTGTGCGCTCACTATGATATTATTTTGATTCGACTTATCAATAGATAAATGAATTTCTGATTGTGGGTTAGCCGAGGGAAAAACACGGATGTCTGCTTCATCAATCGCTATGAATGAAGCGCTGATACCTGAAGCAGCAGTAACGGTTGGATGGACCACATTTGGGAAAACATATCCTGGAATTACTGTTATAGGTAAAGCATATTGATCATAATCCGATTGGGCCCACGTTGACTGAACAGTCATGATCGTCAAACAATAGATAAGGGCGCTTATAATATAATTTTTCATACTATTATTTAGTGAAGAAATAAGTTTTAAAAAAGGACCATTTACTTATTGAGTCTATCTACTCCGCTACTTAGCTCATCATTTTGCTTTTTCAACTCCTGCAACTGCCGTTTGATGGCAACCATCTCTTTGTTCTGTTCGATGAGATAGAGGGTGAGTTCTTCGATCTTTTTGAGCAGGGTGGCATCCATCTCTCCCAGGTTGATACCGTCTTTGGCTACCTGAGCAGCGGAGGGTACTTCGGGCAGGTGGGAATTGGCTTTGATGTAGCTTTCTACTTCAGCCAGGGGGCGCAGGCCGTAGGTTTTGGCAAAGACAAAGTCGGGCCAGTTGGCATTCAATTTCACCGTCATGGAAGTAGCAATGGCAGCGCCATTCACCCCCAGCTTATAGCCTTTGGTATCAGTCGTACCAATGCCTACGTTACCGCCAACCATTAAATTAGCTGTATTATTGGTTATATACCCATTTCCAGCACCTTCTAAGAACAATGTACCACTGGTATAGCGGAGTTGGTGAGCAATGACACCATGATGGTGGAGGAAAATGGTAGCCTTTCCGTTGGTCTGGGTAGGGGTGGGACACCCACCTCCATACTGTAGGAATTCACGTCAGCGGCCCCAGTCTGGTAATTACCAGCCCCGACTTTGCCGCCAACAAAAAAATTAGGTGTATTATTGGTTAAATACCCATTTCCAGAACCTTCTAAGAACAATGTACCACTGGTATAGCGGAGTTGGTGAGCAATGACACCATGGTGGTGGAGGAAAGTGGTGGCTTTTCCGTTGGTCTGGGTAGGGGTGGGACCACCCACCTCCATACTGTAGGAATTCACGTCAGCGGCCCCAGTCTGGTAATTACCAGCCCGGACGTTGCCGTTTACTTCCAGCTTAGAACTAGGGTTGATGACCCCAATGCCGACGTTACCCGTGGCCGGGAAAGTGTTGTTCTGGGCCTGAACTTGGGCCGTGCTTGCGAGAATAAGGCAGAATAAGCCAGTAGAGAAGATTTTTTTCATTGGTAAGGGTTATTTAGAGGGTGAGATAAATTCATTACTTGATAAAAGAAAACCATTGGTGAATCACTTCTTGTCTGCAGTTAATTGCTTTTCCAGCGCTTCGAGCTGCTGATGTTGGGTTTCTAATTGCTTGCCCTGTTCACGCAATTGCTTGCTCTGTTCATGCAAGTGCTTATTCTGCTCCTCTAGCTTCTTATTCTGCTCGATGAGATAGAGGGTGAGTTCTTCGATCTTTTTGAGCAGAGTCGCATCCATCTCTCCCAGGTTGATACCCTCCTTGGCTACTTGGGCAGCGGAAGGCACTTCGGGGAGGTGAGAGTGGGCTTGGATGTAGCTTTCTACTTCGGCCAGCGGGCGCAGACCATAGGTTTTGGCAAAGACAAAGTCGGGCCAGTTGGCGTACAATTTCACCGTCATGGAAGTGGCAATGGCAGCGCCATTCACTCCCAGCTTATAGCCTTTGGTATCAGTCGTCCCAATGCCCAGGTTACCGGTTCCAGTCAGTGTCATTATTTCAGAGCCTGCTTCAGCACTGAGAAATGAAAATCGGTCTGAAGGGCCTGCCACGTGAAAACGAAACTGACCGCCTTGAATACCAAGTCCAATGCGCAAACTACCGTTATCCCAAAGAGCCAGTTTACTATTGCCCAAAGTGCTGCTGGAGTAGTCGTACCAATGCCTACGTTACCCGTGGCTGGGAAAGTGTTCTGGGCCTGAAGCTGAGCCCCGCTTGCGAGAATAAGGCAGAATAAGCCAGTAGAGAAGATTTTTTTCATTGGTAAGGGTTATTTAAAGGGTTAGGGATTTTGATTACTTGATAAAAGAAGACCATTCGTCAATCACTTTTTATCTATAGCTAATTGCTTTTCCAGTGCTTCGATCTTCTGATTCTGAGCCTCTAGCTTCTTGTTCTGCTCGATGAGATAGAGGGTGAGTTCTTCGATCTTTTTGAGCAGGGTGGCATCCATCTCGCCCAGGTTGATACCTTCCTTGGCTACCTGGGCAGCCGAGGGTACTTCGGGCAGGTGGGCGTGGGCTTTAATGTAGCTTTCTACTTCGGCCAGGGGGCGCAGACCATAGGTTTTGGCAAAGACAAAGTCGGGCCAGTTGGCGTACAATTTCACCGTCATGGAAGTAGCAATGGCAGCGCCATTCACCCCCAGCTTATAGCCTTTGGTATCAGTGGTACCAATGCCAACGTTACCGGCCTCATTCATTGCCATTGCTATCGTTTCCACTGTGGAACCTGCGGGACGAGTAAGCCATTGAAAAAGAGGCGTATTATCTCGGGTATCAATCCGAAAGGCTGCTCCACGGTACGTAGGATTCTTATTAGTCTCTCGAAAATTGACGCTCATATTAAGTAAAGGCGTAGTACCTCCAACTTCTGTCATTAAGCCCATTGGAATGGAAGCATTCGATATCTGAATATTACCATTTACATCTAGCTTACTTGCAGGATTAGTAGTACCAATGCCTAGGTTACCATTCACGAAGGAGTTGCCATGTACCGTCAGGTTGTCCCAGATGCCTACCTCCCTGGCTCCTCCCGCAGCCGCATTGCCTACAATTACCAACTTCTTGAAAACACCACCATCATTATAGATACCAGCACCTCCATCTCCTACTCCATAAGCCGCCCAGTTCGCATACTGGGGAGTAATGCCAAAGTTGCCGCCGATGGCACCGCCTGCCACGTGAAATCGGTAGGCAGGAGTAGTGGTACCAATGCCCACATTACCCGTAGCCGGGAAAGTGTTCTGAGCCTGAACCCCACTTGAGAGAATAAGGCAGAATAAGCCAGTAGAGAAGATTGTTTTCATGGGTAAGGGTTGTTTAAAGGGTTAAGTAATTTGGTGAGATAAATAAAATTCAAGATATTTCTAGTGTTCTAACAAGCTGCTCTGACGGTTATAGACGTTCAAGTTTAATTCGAGCATCTTTGGTTTTAAGCTGCCAATCCTCCTTGCCCCTTTTTTCATTGCGCTGCTTGACCTACTCCTGCACTTGTTGCTGGAGGTGCTCTTGAGTTGCGATGCATTTGCTGAACCCTCGTCGGGTGAGGACACTTAGTTCAATTTCAGCCACCTCGAAGCAACAGCGGCTGACTTTCAGGAGCCGTGCTTAAGAGTAAAGACAAACGATGGGCGAGATACATCTGCCGGGCTTGGGCCGCAGGAAATACTTCATCAAGCGCTGCTTTGTGATGCACCAAATGATTTATCCTAAACTAAGGCAATGGTAAACAGTTGAGGATAGCACAACTTGCCCATTTTGCCCATTCCATCAAGGCACCTGATTACGGGTTAACACTAGGCAGCCTTTTCCGTAGCTGGTAGACTGAATGGTAACTTGGCTAGTGGCTGGAAGACTGAGATGCCATCGCAATCTCTCCTCTAAGTAGACCAAGTAGGAATTGCGCCTACATCTGAAGCCGTAAACGGGTAAGAAGGACTGGTACTGCCTGGGGAAGGGGTATACTGGTTTCCGTGGTCGGGCTGATTGTGTACTGGTTATTGGCTACAAGTGAGCCTGATAAGTACGATCCCGTCGGCGGTAAGCCGCTGTTGAAAGTGTAAAGATGTTAACAATAGGAGAGAAAGGTTTTAGATGATAAACAAATAGTACTCGAATGCCTAAATGTAGTGAAATAGCTTGATTTAGCGAGAAAATAGAACGGTGGCAGGAGCGCATACGAAGTACGGGTGATGTAATAATTTGTGAAAATTCTTAGTATAAAGCCCCTAAATATTTTACCTTCACTTAGTATAAACACTGCCCTATTAATAAATCCTATCAGGAAACTTTCCAAATCGCTCTTTAGGACGGGAAATAAGTCAATAAATGCTATAAAATGTACTAATTATTCGAGATGAGATGCTTGTAAGATTTGTAGAGAAAAAGTAACAACTACGCTTAACCAAAAGCCAATACACCAAGTGCTTTTTTCTTTGAAATGGGTAAGTAAGGTTAGAGCATTTATCAAAAAATGGTGGGCTGGTACTTAATCCCGTGTCAGTGTTTGGAAGCGGTTTTGAAAGCCGCTAAACCAGACTTTGACCGCTGGGGCCAGACTAAGGAGTTGCCCGGCCAAGACTAGCAGCAGTAAAATTGAACGAAAAGTTGACTCTTAAATAATCAATCAATGGTACGATTAGGTGCTCGCCTTTGAAATACAGTGCAGCGTGTATGCTCCTTCCGGAATGGGTAGCCAGTCCCCACAATTTATTTACCTGCCGGCCCTAAGGAATAGGAAATCCACCCGAAAAATATAAAATTCGCAGGCAATCTTCTCTTGCGTCTGCGCATCTGCCGGGTACGATAGAGAGAGCAGAAGAGCCGGCATCAAACCCTGGTCGTATGAGCGTAGAAGCGCCGGAGCGATCATCTTACCCTTACAATTAACCCTTTATTATACGAACTCATTACCGCATCAGCACATCAATCCATCAATCCCCTGACCGAATGAATTCTGGTTTACGTTCCATTTTCTGTCCGTTCCTCCTGTTTTCCCTGTTCACAACCGAAGTCCTGGCGGCCGGGGGTATTCGGGGCACCATCACCAACGTCCGGAAAGAGCCGCTGCCTTTCGCCTCCATCGTGGTCAAGAATACCTCGCTGGGTACGATGAGCAATGCGGAAGCCCGCTATGAGCTGACGCTGAATCCGGGAAAATACGAAATCATTTTCCAGTACCTAGGCTACCAAACCCAGGTTCAGTCGGTAGAGGTCTGGGAAGGGTACGTGCAACTGGATGTCGTGCTGCAGGACCAGACCGTTACCTTGCAGGAAGTGCAGGTGAAAGCGGGGAAGGAAGATCCGGCCTATACCATCATGCGAAAGGCCATTGCCAAAAGCCGCTTCCATATCCTGCAGGTGCAGAGCTATTCGGCCCGGGTGTATACCCGCGGCGGTGGCCGTCTCACCGACT
>JANMZB010000737.1:0-1349 GCA_031382725.1 Sphingobacteriaceae bacterium
AGGGTGTTAAATATAGTGTGCAAATTACTGGGTGACTTTCCTTCCGGTCATCCGTTGGTTTCTTTCCTAGTATCGGAGTATCTGGTACAACGCATAATATTAGGATATCTCCATACCATAATATTATACTTAGTACTATACATTATATCCGTACTGTGTCCCGGTACCGTATTATTGTTCGTACCGGCTTACCGTATACCGTAGAATATCGTACTCCGTTCCCGTATCTACCCGGATCCTACTCATTACTCCCCTTAGTGTAGTACTTCCGCGATACCGGGGTTGGATCGTGGGAGACTATCTACTCCTCTAGATAGGTCCATTCACCGGTGCAGGAGTTTTATCTAGCTCTCGATCATCTTCTGACCCTAGGCCTGTGATTCCGGGTTCCTAAGTTGTCGAGTCCAATATACCTCCCCTAGGCATTTCAGGATACCCGCCTGGAACATAATGTACCATCTGTGAATAATGTACATGTAAATTATCATGCATGGGGTAATTTCCCTACGTTGTTGACTATTGAATTTTGAGTCTCAGTATCGAAGCGGTTATAGTCTACGTCGCTTCCGCTGTGCCGTTGCCTGGCCCGGGGTGTCTTCATCGTCCGTGTCCTCCGCGTCAACCGTCCCTATACCCGGGGCACGGTCTCCAGAAATGGCTGCCGGTTTACGATCATCATCGGTCGTTGCCGTACCGCCGGAGTCTGGGGTAGGGGTTGGTGGACCACCCTCGTCGATCACGATTGGGGTACAGTTGCTCTTCCCCTCACAAGCACCTCGGGTCATCTGGGGGGTTGTTGGCGTGGTAGTATCATCTCTCATAGTCTCCGTTGGTTGGGAGCCAGGGGGCGGTAGCTTACGATCGTCTTGGCGGTATTCGAGTAACTGGATGTTTCCGGCCAAATGTTGTGATGACGCGTAGATTGCTCCATGCGTCGATACGTCAGGGAACATCGCTCGTATCCCGTTTGGTATCCGAGTCATCTTCTTGTCCGGGGTCTTAGTTATTTTGTCCAGCACTTGGCTCAAGCTAGTGCTGTGTTCTTCCCGATTCATCCCGAATAGTTTACTATGATATATCGGGGACAACTTCTGGAGTAACGCCTGGGTCAAGTACCCGTTCAATCCAGTCGGGAATACCCTTGCTAATACCGTCATGCCCTCGATTTGGCGTTGTGGATCCATGGTTACAGTTTTGACGTATCCGACGTAAGTTTCGAATACTTTGTCGAGCTGTGACCGGGTGATTTCGTTTATCGAAACCCATTCGTCGGATTGTTCGGTGGTCGGTAAGCTTATCTCCCGGATACATTCCATCGCGAGTATGACCCACACTCCGAAATTGCTGCC
>JANMZB010000771.1:0-1043 GCA_031382725.1 Sphingobacteriaceae bacterium
AGTCGGTCCCATTGGGACTTGCAACAACGTTATGTCGGCTTGGCGATGTGAAATGATGGCGAGTAACGACTCGATCAGGTGAGCATGCTGCTGTTGCTGGCCTTATTGGAGGCGCTATATGCGCTGCGACCGCCGTTCCAACGGCCAAACCAGGTATATCATGCATGTTAGCAACGCCTCGCACGATCGGATCGATGATATTACGGACATCGATCATGCTATCGACCATATTCGTATTAGTGACTCGTGTAGTCGTTTCAATCACGAATGGTGCTGCTGTTGTTGGATCGATGTCCATCGGTGCTGAATCTGTTGCTGTTGTCGTCGTAACGTTGCTGATTGCCATCACACTTCTTACATTTAGCCTCTGACGCTTCACAAAGCCTCCACCGAAGTCGTAATCTGCTAAAATGTAGCAAGTTGCACGACCGGTCTTGGCATTTCGCTCTGAAATAACGTCAACAACGATACCGGCGACCATATATGTCTTAGCGTTGGCTCCATACCGCCGAGAACACTCACAGAGGTTAGTCAAGAGACATGCTCTTGCTTCCACTCTATTTCCGATAACTCTGCGATGGTCCATTGTGGTAAAAATTTTAGTCGTAGATTGTCGTATTTTCCATTGCAGCAACAAGAAAAAAGGGTGTTCAGTTCGGGTTGATTGCTGTATTATGATGAATTTTTGAGATTAAAGCATCAAAGTACTACAGGTACCTATTTCGACTATGCTGAACACGATTACGTCGTTCGTTTTGTCTAGAAATGATTCCTTCATATATTAATAGGTACGTAGATATCGCCTAAAATCAGGCAAAACGCCTGAGGTTAGGACAGAAGTAGACTAGACACTAGTAAAGACGCACTTGATGTAGTACGACACATCAATTCATATTATTACGTATCACCTCTTTATATTTTTAACATTTTTTTTCTAGCGAATATCTATAATATATCATGAATGTTTCTAGAGTAATCGATTCACTGATTTCCATTTTGCTAGCATTGTGAGAAATCAAAGGTTTGTGAGCTGAGTTCTGGTC
>JANMZB010000872.1:0-1433 GCA_031382725.1 Sphingobacteriaceae bacterium
GTTGCAACGCTCCAGTGATATCAGCCGGTTCACTCTCCTTACGGAGCACATATCCCAAAGGAGTACGGTTCCGATTTTTCTTTGACGATAAGTAGTTTACCAATAACTTGTAAAAGGACTGCCAGTCACTTGTTTTTCCACTGAATGACTTAGGCTGCTTGACATTTTCATCTTCTTTCTTGGACGTCGCTTCGACGACCTCGCGAGCACGTTTGGTGTAATCCATACCAACCGCAACCGTAAAATCGCCTGGTACAATAATGCGGTTAAGCCGCACCTTTTCGGTCACCCAAAGATGGAGACCATAGAGCTTAAATTCCTGCAGTGCCGGAATGTTAACAGGTGGGATAGCAGGGATGCCAATAGTACCGTCCACAGCAACAACAGCTGGCCTTCCAGCCCGTAGCTTCTTGCACACTTGATGAAGAAAATCACGGGTGACAAGTCCAATATCACTGATATCATCGAAACCTTCTGCCGTAAATGCAGTTGCAGCGGCGGCACTCCAACCAATTTGGTTGAGAGCAACTTGGAGTAAGAGAGCGGCAGCCATCGTGGTCGTAATAGTAAGTCTGTTAAAGATAATAGAATGAAATGAAATATTGTTAGATGCATTTGTGCTATAGCTGTGATCCTAGTATATTACAGATCTGATCCAGTGGATTTTATTGTTATGATACGCAAGGTATTTTCTGTTTGATCATCCAGTGGATTATCTTAGCCGTTAGTTCCTGTGATGTCAATCACTTTTCCAGATCATGGAATCCATTGAAATTGTTCAAATGGTTCACCTCTTCTATTGTTATATTATTGTCGCATTGAACGCGTTTCAGTGCATGAGGCACGAATATTTTCAGAAGTCATGTCATCATAAGGATGGCAAAGTTGACTGATGGTAGTAGTACCAATCTCCATGCCAATCCGTCCAATTGGTTTCATTCTTCGACGACGGCATCCCGTCATCTGAAGGTTGCAAGTATCCACTTGCTTCAGTGTAATCTGGCATGTCAATGTCATTGCATTGGGTCTGATAAACTGTAAGAAATCTGCCATTGCCATGGTAAGGTTAGTAGCTACGTACCTAGAGGTACTAGCAGTTGAAGAGGATTTTAGAAAGTGAAAGTAGAATTAACAATCAACTAGATTATGAGATTGTGGACCACGGTAAACCATGGACTATTCTCCCAGCCACTCATACCACTGGTGCATGTGTCGGTGAGTACTCCAAATTCTAATATTAATTGCCTGCCATGTATCATGTAAGTCCTTGGTGGCGTAGGGATTTTGTCACAATCCATGGTGGCACAAATGCATAAAATTATACAAAATATTAGTTGAAACTGTGTCAGTACTTATTCTACTGGAAATTCTAGTCGTACCATCACTGAGGTGTTTAAGTCAAAATTATGTGCCTTCTTTGACTGAAAGTTTTG
>JANMZB010000924.1:0-10172 GCA_031382725.1 Sphingobacteriaceae bacterium
AAAATTATTGTTTTCATTTGTTTCAAAATTACTTACATTCCCAATAGACACAGCTCTTACTCGAGGTTGATCAGAGTTGTATGAAGAATATTGTTTATTTGGGCAATCACGTGCATAATGGTTTGCACTATTACAAATGTAACATAAACCGTTATCAATTTGTTCTTGAGTTGGTGCAACTCTACGAACTGAAGGTCTGCCGCCACGAGTACCATCTGCTGATGCAATACGTGGTGTACGTGTAGTACCATCAATATTAGTTGATATTGGTGCTTGTTGTGTTGTTGAAGGAGTACGTTGAGTACCATCCTGTGCACCTTGACCTCCTCTTCCTCGATTTCCTCTTCCACCTCTACCACCTCTACCACCTCTTCGACCGCCTCGAAATTGTGTTTGTGGTTGTTGTGTTTGTTGTACGTGTGGTATATTATTTTGTTGATCAACAATTGCTTGAGCAAGTTGTACCATTAAAGCATTTTGGCCACCTGGTAGACGACGACCTCTATCACGTCTTCTACTTCCACGACCTCGAGGTGGTTCATAACGTTCACCATAATAATCTAAGTCATAACCACCATAATTACCACGTGGATAAATAATTCTACCACCACGATTACGACCACGATATCCCCCACGATATCCACCACGGCCTCTGTTGTTACCTGAATATTTACGACCACCTCGTTTATTTTCACCACCACGATTTTTACCTCGTGTACCTACTATAGAGTGTTTTATCGACGATTCACAAACACGTTGTAATTCAAACACATTTTTAAATTCATGAGTATCATCACTATCAATACAATATAAGTGAGTGGTTCGGTATTGTCGTAAAGAGTGTTTTATTTGTTCACAAAGACCCTGTTCACATTGATGTACTATACTTTTCTCTATAGGATTATATCCTAATTTGTATATTATTTCTATATATTCTTTAAAATATTCATGTACATCATCAAGACTATAATTTTTCAGATCTCGTAACCTATTTTTAAGTTTTAAATCATAGTCAGGGGGTTTCACTTGTTTTATAAAACTTTCTCTAAGTCCATCCGGACCTGCCCAATTTTTACTTGTATTTTTCTCAAGCCAAGCTTGAACAATCCCTGAAGGGTCATTGATAGTACTGGTTAACAACCATCCATACATATCAGAAGGGGCATTCGAAAGTTTCAAAGCTAATTCGAATTCTTTCATAAAAACATAAGGGTCCGTTGTTTTTACATTAAATTTTGGGTATGCTTCTTTTCTGTATGTAAATGTCTTTGTTCTATTTTCTTTTGGTTTTACATCATGACGACATACAAGCATATGACACATACTACAAGTATCAGTTGTAGACCAATTAGTCCCAAAATCTTGTTGTGAATACATACAATTTGGTTTGTGTGAGTGTTCCAATACAGGCCACCCACATTGATCACAATCAAACTCAGATGTTTGTTCAAATTTCTCAAAATCTTCGACATATTTGTCACAAGGACAATCGAATGCATCCTGGGATGAATCCTCATCATCAGGAGGTGTGGGTGATTGTGGGTCTGGGGTATTATTTGGGTTATGTGGTTTTCGGTTACCATTTCCTCCGTTATTATTATCAGAGTAATCATCACCACCATCATCATCACCATCATCACCACCATCACCATCATAATCATCAATATAATCATCATCATATTGATCATATTGATTTTCATCTTGGTTTGTTTCAGTGTCATATTTTTCTTCATTATCATTCACTTCATTTTTACTATTTTTATTGTTGGAATTGTTGTTATTATTGTTATTATTATTACCACCCCCATCCTGAGGTTTCTTATTTCCTTTTACATTAGTTTTAACAATATTTGTTGGTTTTTGTTTGATAGGTTTCTTAGGAATACCTTTCTTTTTATCATCAACAATTTTCTTTTTATAATTGATATCTTCATCATTATTCTCATTTTCATTCTCATCAGAATGTTTATTATTTTCAAAATTTAATTCTCTTATTCTATCAACATCATTAGCAACAAGAGCATCCTCTTTATCAACTATAGTATCATCTTGTAAATTATAATCATTATCAATTACAACTGTAGTACTTTCAAATAATTCACGTTTATTTGCTTCATTTGGATCATTATTAATCTCAATTCGTCGTTTTTGAACAATATTTGCACTAGGTTGTAATGCTTCATCATGTTTATTATGATCATCTACACGACAATAACATATTTCACAACGATCATGAAAATTATTTATTTTAGTCAACATTGATTTCAGTTCAAGATCAGACAATTTACAAGGTTTCGAATTGCCATGTAATAATATAGGCACTTTGCAATTTATGCATTTAATCGTTTTCATTACTGCTTCATTATTAATAAGCCCTTGCTCAGCTATATATTTATCTTTAGTCATAGGACATAAGTTTACTCGATGGGTTATTTCATGAGTGTCATTCAATTCTTCTGTATAACAATCCTTTGTCGCAAAGATATGGTTATCAAATTGAAATTTTTGAATATTCGTTTGTATTTGTTCTGGTGTAAACACATTCTCAGCATACCATTTTTTATATTCTGCCATTGCAAATGAAAAACGTTTTGTAAACAGAGTAGAAAGGACCTCATGCCCTGCTTTATTAACAAAAATATATACTTTTGGTATATGTACCATTAAATAAATAACAAATTTTTTAAATAATTTTTCTCTTTTTATTTCACCATCCGGTGATTTATTATTCAAATTATCTTGTTTCATTGCATGTTTAACAGAACCCGTCCCTTGAGGAATCGGTACTGGTTGGGGTAAAACATCAGGGGACCCTGTGGGATCGCCTTTTGCATTTAATATTACAACTTCATCCTGTTGTTTATCAATCGGTTTTTGTTGTACCGGAATATTCTGATTATAATCGGGAGCTTTTTGTTGTTGTTGTTGGCGCTTTTTCTCCAATTCAACAGCTCTCTTTTCACGACGTTCTTTCTCTAATGCCACTTTTCGTGGATTATAGTCGTGTTTATTTTCAATTAACGATTTTGATCGTTCATATGCATTCCCTTGCATATCATCGGTTTCTTGACCGGCATTATTATTATCAGGGTTTTGACGTCTTTGTCTAGTATTATTTGCCATACTACTACGTCCCCGGCCTCTACCAGAATCTCTCCTTTGAGAAGATTTTGGAGGTCTTACATTTTCTCTATCATCATGAACAGTACCTGTACCAGTACGTTTTCGGGTGTTAGTGTTATTGTTGCGGTGTAAAGATTGTTGTGCAACACGGTGTTCCCCTCTAGGGTGGTATCCACCATAAGATTCATATGAACCTTGAGAACTTTCCCCGTTACTATCGAAGTCATCCGGTAGTCTACGTATACGTTGGGATCCTTCATCATGATGAGAGATATCTCCACTACATTCAGGACATGGTATTCGTCCTTTTGTTTTCCCTGTTTGTCGCATTATATCAACCTGTTTCATCGTACATGACTCACTACCTCGTGGTTGTGTATGAAAAGGGGGTACAGTATTGGGATCTTGAAAAGTCGACAAAAGAGATATAGGAGCCCTGGATGTTTGTGGGTTGTTATTTTGTTTATCAACCAACGCCAATCGCCCTGACTGATGTCCTTGTTGGGCCCACCCTTCACGTAATATTTCCCCTGCATCCCTAAAGACAGTGTTACGTGGTACTTGTTGTGGTGGTTGTTGTTGGTGTTGTTGTTGGTTGTTTTTACTTGAATTGTTTGATTTCGTTGAGAGATCACTTGCAGCTTGATTAGGTCTCACTACTGTACGAGTTGACATCACTAAAGATTAACCTGCCAAGTGTACGAACAATCAAGAAATAAAAATAACACGAAAAACAAAGAATACAGATGAGGTATATATATTACATAGTTTAATAAAAACATTTACATAACAATATAAATACAATAAATATAAAGATTAGAAAGAATAAATATAAATATATATATACTACACATGCCCGGTTTGAGTTAGGGAGCTACTCCGTGGTATACTCTGTTATATACGCTACGGACTTTTTATACACATATTAAGAGGAGTACAAAAGCAGAAAGAGGGTATTTAGGATCAACCCCCCAGGTCATGATTTCCCGCGAAACACGAGACACTACTCTAAGGCCCTCCACTTAGCATTCGTATCAAAATTTTTATAATATATAGTGTTTCTCTTCTCAACTACCTCACACCCCGTAAGTTTAGTTTATAGATCCCTACTCTCAACTGTGATAGATTGGTGATCAGATCAATCTTCCAGGAGTTAAGGCGCTTAGTAGTGAGGACTCATCTCTCAGAGAATTTTATATTTTTCACATACACATCAATACAAAAGTGAGAAACGTCTCACACATCATACCATGATTAACACATAAAACACATTAAAAACAATCAATAAAATGTAGGGTTCAACAGTATACCCTTCCTTGTTAACATCTCAACATTTTTATTGCAATTGTTACACGTTGGTCGACCTATTTCACTCAGAAATGAACGTGTGAATAGAAATATCTTCTCTCCTCTCTTTTGACATTTCAACAGTTTTGCGTTGATTTTCATGCCTCAATCCATGAGAATGGCCCTAAGCGTCCCCAGGTCCATTCAGGAGTACACATGCACGCATACAGACACCTTAAAAGTAAGAGATGCACTCATTCAAGAGTTTTGTTACCTTTTTGATGCCTGACCGTTTCGTGTCAGAATTCTCTGCTCACTAAGGGTAAAAATGGATCAAATTGGGTGTGACTGTATCATAATACAACACATATTATATAAACCAATGATTCAAAAGCTCAACGTACACTGCCATCAACACATCAGTCAAATCTTAAGTGTCGGAAAATATGTTGTGAAAACTGAAAGTTATTCACGATTCTCAGTGTAGTGCAGACGGAGCGTACCTTGAGAGACTTCAGAATGTAAATTACAGAACTAGAAAGAGAGAGAGAGTTCCGAACTTAGTGATTTATTGAAAAAGAAAAGATACAGATTAGCCATCAAATCTGGGACTAAAGCGTAAAGGACTAAAATTATATTTATGCGAAGTTTGAAGTGCTTTAAGCTAGCGAGCGAATTTAGAAGCCTGAATAATTGAAATAAGTAGATCCTATATAACATACCTCCCCCACTTTATTGATATTAATAATACGCAACTAAAGTCCAAAATCTATATCTTTCAATTTTCTCTGAACTTACAAAAATATCTTTGCAAGTTGTTCATTGTATGTAACAGTAATTCCCTTTTTGTTTACGTACCTACAATTACCCTGCAATGGTGGACTTCTCACACCCTATTGCGATATATCAAAGAAAGTCTTCGACCATAAAACTTTGATATTCAGCCAAACCGTTTCTTTGTTCAGTACGTGCATTTCAGTGTTACATCTCCTGTGGAGTTCACATCTGAAGTTGCTTCCTGTAACAATATATATGGCTTAATGAATTACACTCATTGTATTCACTTTATTACATCATTCTGTTTCATTACATGCTGCTACATTTCAGCTTACATCTCATTACATCCTACTTCTTATCATTCGTATCATGATAGGTTCATGAGTTCGTGCTGTCTGGTCAGCTTCATCAAACAGAGAAAGACGTGGGGCACTGACTAACGACAATGAGGCCGACTGTGCTCTCTGAGTTCGTTGTCTCCCACTTTGTCTCATACCGGTTATCTTTCGCCAATACACATCGATAAGGTTTTTATCATTTATACTTTCAGCGGGTTCCCATGTTGCATCTTTCTCTGCAAACCCTTTCCATTTTATCTTGTAAAATGTTGTATTACCTTCCTTTCGATGGTCTAACAATCGTTCAACTTGCCAGATGTTTTCATCATCTTGCATAGCAGGTATCATACCTGGGCGAAACAAAACCTTCATATGTTCAATTGGAACTTTTCTTGGCAACACCTCACCCATCATGTCTTTAACTACATATGGACCGTTTGTTTCTCTTCGAACAATTACATATTTACCAATGTATTTTGGTGCGGTGTTTGGTTTTGGTGTTCCTTTCAAGTATTTTTCATCAAATATCATAACTTGAGTTCCTGGAGGTAGATCACGTAATAACACATTTTTACGTATCTGTTCGAGTTTTTGTTTATACTCGTCTTGTACTCTCTTCGCTCTCAACTCTATTTGAGGATATATGAGTGACAATACCTCCTCTTGATGTTTCTTCCAATCATCAAGTGCTACTTTTTGATCTTCTTGTTGAACGTGTGAATAATCTACAAAGTCATTCATTTTTCGTGCAAACATCAATGCAAATGGTGTTGAGAGTGTCAATTCACTGATTTTAGAATTGATTGATAGTTGTACAAATGATAAATATAAAGGCCAATGCACATGCATTCCTTGTACCATTTTATTAATAGTGATTCTCACTGTCCTATTACATCTCTCAACTTTACCATCAGATTCAGGGTGATATGCAGTTATCACAATGTGACTGATACCTTCATGTCTCATCAATACTTTTATTATTGCATTCACAAATTCAGAGCCTGAATCACTTTGTATGATTTTTGGGGGTCCCAATATACATATTACCTCCCATAACTTTTGAGCTATTGTTTCAGCTTGAATATTTGGTATTGCATATAGCATTACAAATCCTGTAAATACATCAATTATAGTCAGTATGTACTTCATACCATCAGTACTCTCTATCATATGCATCACATCAATCATAAAATGATCTCCTGGTTGGGATGCACGTACTGACTGCATAGGATGAAATCCTTGTTTTACAATAGTATATTCTTGACAAGTACGACATTGTTTTATTATAGTGGTAATGTCTTGCATCATACCCGGCCACCATATTTTTCTTTTTGTAAGGTCACGAAATATCGCTGTAACCCCAAAATGTCCTTTCTCATGTGAGACTTGTATCAAGTTTTCTCTTTCACTCACAGCGGGAACAGTACAACCTCGTTTTTCTTGTGCAAGTGCAAGTTTTTCCTCGTCAGTTAGATGACGGTAGTGATCTTGTTCACTAATCCTGGCTCTGTCTGAGACCTTCGGACGTTTTGTATCTTCTTTATACAAACTTGCATTTTTATCAAAACTCTCATTTTCATTATCATGCTCTACTCTATCAGCATTTGACAATATACCATTTTCTTTTACTTGTTGTCTGAACAGTGGTGCTTGATTTACAGCATAGCACAACGCACCGTTTTGCATTGAAGAGTCAAACTCATACTCATCTGCAATTGAAAATGCTGGTTCATCATTAGTTGTATTATTATCAAAATCATAAATTCTTTTCTCATAACTAAAATTTAAGGTATTGACACTGGGTTCATTTTCTTCACCCATATCAACATGTTGTGTCTCCCCTCCCTCAGTTTTGTTAACATCTCTATGTCGGGATTTTTGTTTTGTTGATTGTAACATTTGTTCTAGAGATAGTTCACATAACTTATCAGATGGTGATAGTGATCTAAATGATTCTTCAACAAATTTTATGTTGGATAAGGTACCCCATACCGTGTCTGGGTCCTTATAGGTACTATAATACATACGTGATAGTGCATCAGGCAACACATGCAAAATACCTGGCCTATATTTCACTTGTAAATCGTAGTTCATTATTACGTCCAACCACTGTTGCAACGCTACCGATATATTTGTTTGATTAAACATATGTATTAATGGTTTATGATCAGTTAATATAACTGTATCTGGCCTCCCCCAGATATAAGAATGAAATTTTCTTAATGCATATACTATCGACCATAGTTCCTTTTTATAAATAGGATAATTCATTTGTGTTTTTGTTAATTTCTTACTACATATAGCAACAATATTCCATGGTGTGATGGTATCATCCTCATCATCAGGCTGGTAAAGCACTGCACCTACACCGATCCACGATGCATCTGTTGCTATTGCGAACCTTTTATTAAAATCAGGGAATTTTAAAAAGGGTGCTGTACTAAAAGCACGTTTTACTAATGCAAATGATTGTTTTAATGATTCAGTCCACTGAATATTTTTCTGTTTCTTAACATTTTCAAGTGGTGCAGTTATTTCTGCATAATGTCTGACATGATCTCGTAGATATGTCCCGAGACCGAGAAAAGAGGCCATCTCAGCACCTGTATTAGGTTGAGGCCAATCTAATATTAATCTTCTTTTCTCAGGGTCAAGCCCTATACCATTTGAATTTATCAAATGTCCCAATATTCTTATCTCAGAATTACCCAAATTCACTGAGGTTGGTTTAATTGTCAGACTTACAGATGTTAATCTGTCTATTATTGCTTTAGCATGTTCCTCATGCTCTTCCCATGTATTTGAAGCAAAAACAATATTATCTATGTATGGATATACATATGGCATATCTTGAAATAAATGTGTTATAAATCGTTGAAAATGAGACGGTATATGTTTTATCCCATAGGGACAACCCTGAAACATATATTGCTTTTTATCGAATGTAAATGCAGTATATTGTTGGCTTTCTTTATCAATTCTAAATTGATTATATGCTTCTTTTAAATCAAATTCACCAAACAATGTTGCTCCTTTAAAAGCTGCAAGTACATCAGGAATATGAGGTATTTCAAACCTATCATCTTCAACTAAGTATTTGTTTAGCTGTCTAACATCAGCACAAACACGTATTCCTGTGATTTTACCATCTTTATCATATTTCGGTACTACTAACAAAGGTGTATTATATTTGCAACCAATCGGTGCATCAATTATTATTCCTTGTTTATACCACCTTTTCAACACTTCACGTGTTGGTCCCTTCAACGATTCTGCCATTTTATATTGCCTTCGAAATATTTTATCTTGATTTTCTTCTTTTACTGATAATTTAACAATACTATCCGGATGTGAACAAAACATCGGGCATTGAAAATTCTTTTCAAGATTCGTAGCAATTGATTTTAACAATTTTTCTCGTAATTCACTGTGTTGTGGTTCTACATCAGCGGGAGTAGTTGATACCGGTTTTTCAGGCATCTCTTCTGGTGGCGTGACACCTACACCTATGTCACTCACCTGATCGGTCAGCGAAAGAACATCTTCTCTTATAAGAGCATTATAGATGCGGCCTTCCACTGACCCATCCAGTCATTGTGCATGACGATTAGCTCGTTGTTCCGCTGTCGATCGCCACTTTCCTTTGGTTTTTATATTATGAGAATCAAAATATTCTTGCATAGCTTGTAAAGCTGCAATTTTTCCTATTTCACTAACTGTATTCGACAGTTCTTCATCCTCATCTATCTCATCAGATTCTTGATCTACATGAGATTGCATTTGTTCTTGCATGAGTTTTAATTCTCGATCAATTGCTGTTTCAACATTCATCATTATATCATCATATGATTTCATAGTATTCATATTAAATCGTACTTTTTGTTTTGGATTGTTTTTATTTATAGGTGTATCACCTTTCTTTAATATTGAGTATGTTTGTTTATTAATATTTTTGTCATTTTCATTATTTAAATTAATATTTAAATTATATTCATCAAACTCATTTTTCTTTTCATTAACATTGTTTACATTGTTTACATTCACCTCATCATCGTTACATATAACATGATATACAGTGGGTGGAGATGAGATACTAGCATGCGGTATCATGTACTGAGTAAAATCATCGTGCGGAAAAATTGTTGGCAAAATATCTGTACCAAATAAAAAATCTGGTTCTATATTTAGAACTTCAAATTGCTGTTTCATAACAATTGGTTTTCTGTTTGTACCCGGAAATAAAACAGTTATAGGCAATACTACATAACCTCTTCGGCGTACTTGAGATTTATCCGCAAGTTTAATAAATTTTTCTCCCGTTGCTGCAAACACGTGCAATCGGAGTTTACGCACTATATTTTGATTAATTATCGACAGCTCTGCACCAGAGTCTGGTAAAACAGCATATAGTTTATTACTATGCGCATTAATTTTCGCTAACATTAATTTACGCATGCCGTGAATTAATTTATTATTTAAATTTCTATCAATCTCATTAAAATTATTAAAATTATTGTTTTCATTTGTTTCAAAATTACTTACATTCCCAATAGACACAGCTCTTACTCGAGGTTGATCAGAGTTGTATGAAGAATATTGTTTATTTGGGCAATCACGTGCATAATGGTTTGCACTATTACAAATGTA
>JANMZB010000927.1:0-10205 GCA_031382725.1 Sphingobacteriaceae bacterium
CAAGGGAGAAAGCTGGAGTATTATCCAACTTTGCATCGAATTCATAATGATGATCATTAGAATATTGGTACTGGAGGGTACTCACAGACGGAAGAGACTCATCACCTTTCGCCTCATCCTTTCCTCCCCCAGTTTTGTTAACATGTCGCTTTTTCGGTTTTGTAACCTTTAACATTTCTTCGAGCGACTGTTCACATAACTTGTCAGTTGGCGAAAGTGTTTTAAACGATTTTTCAATGAATTTAATATTCGTCATCGTTCCCCACACTTTGTCGGGCTTTTTATATGCACTATAGTACATTCTTGATAAAGCATCCGGCGCTACATGAAGGATACCGGGACGGTATTTCACTTCAAGGTTGTAGTCAAGAATGACATCCAACCACTGTTGTAGAGCTACTGACAAATTTGTTTGTGAAAACATATGTATTAATGGTTTGTGATCTGTCAATATCACTGTTTCTGGTCTTCCCCAAATATATGAATGAAATTTTCTCAATGCATATACTATTGCCCACAACTCTTTTTTATATATTGGATATCTTTGTTGTGTATCTGTTAATTTCTTACTACAGATAGAGACAATATTATGTGGTGTGATGGTATCATCCTCATCATCAGGCTGGTAAAGCACTGCACCTACACCAATCCACGATGCATCCGTTGCTATCGCGAATCGCTTGGAGAAGTCAGGAAATTTCAAAAATGGAGCGGTGCTAAACGCACGTTTCACAAGATTGAATGACTGTAGCAAAGATTCAGTCCACTGAATAGTTTTCTGTTTCTTTGCTGCTTCAAGGGGGGCTGAGATATCTGCATAATGTCTCACATGGTCACGTAGATACGTACCAAGACCAAGAAAAGAAGCCAGCTCTGCACCTGTGGTAGGTTGAGGCCACGACAAAATTAGTCGTTTCTTTTCTGGGTCAAGCCCTATCCCTTTTTCATTTATCATGTGACCTAGTATTCGAATTTCAGAATTACCTAGGTTCACTGATGTTGGTTTTATGGTAAGAGACACAGATGTTAATCTTTCAATAATTGCCTTCGCTTGCAATTCGTGTTCTTCCCATGTTTTCGAAGCAAAAACGATATTGTCAATATAAGGGTAGACGTATGGCATATCTCTAAAAAGATGCGTCATAAAACGTTGAAAGTGAGATGGAATATGTTTTATTCCATAGGGGCACCCCTGAAACATATATTGCTCATCCTCAAAGGTGAAAGCAGTATATTGTTGGCTTTCAGGTGCAATCAAAAATTGATTGTACGCCTCCTTCAAATCAAATTCGCCGAACAGTTTTGCACCTTTAAAGGCCGCCAAAACATCGGGTATCCGAGGGATCTCAAACCTATCATCCTCCTCAAGATATTTATTTAATTGTCTCACATCAGCACACACACGTATACCTACTACTTTACCGTCTTTATCGTACTTCGGTACCACTAAAAGAGGAGTATTATATCTACACCCAAACGGTGCCATTATAATTTTTCCTTCTTTTAACCATCGTTTTAAAACTTCTCGTGTCGCTTGTCTCAACGACTCAGCCATTTTATACTGTCTTCGAAAAATTTTATTTTGGTTTTCTTTCTTCACCGAGAGTTTCACTATACTGTCTGGATGTGAACAAAACATCGGACATTCAAAATTCTTTTTCAAGTGAGGTGCAATAGCTTGCAATAACTTTTCTCGATGCATCTGATGTTGTGGTTCTACATCAGCGGGTGTAGATGATACCGGTTTTTCAGGCATCTCTTCTGGTGGCGTGACACCTACACCTATGTCACTCACCTGATCAGTCAGCGACAGGACATCTTCACGTATCAAAGTACTGTAAACTTGTCCTGGCACTGACCCGTCCCGTCATTGAATATGACGTTGGACCCGAGATCCACTTGTGGATTTCCAAGGTCCCGTCATACGAATATTATGCGATTCTAAGTATTCTTGCATCGCTCTTAAGGCTGCTTCACGAGCACCTTCACTAATATTCTCTTCATCTAACTGCATGTTGTTTTCTTCTTCAACATTCAATGACTCCATTTGTTTTTGCATTTCTTGCAATTCAGAATCGATTTTCTGTCGAACTGTTTTTGAAATTTGATCGTAAGAATTCATTACAGACAAATCTAACTTTTTATGTTTTTGATTTGTGGTATTATTAACTGTAGGAATTTCTTCATCAGTAAATGCATATGATATCGGGATACTTTCTACAGCTTGCGCTGTTTCTTCAACCTTTTCAGTTTGCACTGAATTTCCTTTTTCTTCGATATCCATATCATTTTCGTCAGCTACCTCACTTGTTGAAAGTGTTGGTTTTGACGTTATACTAGCATGTGGCACCATGTATTTAGTAAACTCATCATTTTTAAATAATGACGGCAAAACATCTGTTCCAAAGATGAAATGCGGTGCGATATTCATTATTTCGAATTGTTGTCGCAGTACAACAGGCTTACGTTCAGTTCCTGGGAACAAAACTGTTAAGGGCAAGACGACAAACCCTTTTCGGTGCACTTGACTTTTATCTGCAAGTTGTATAAATTTCGGTCCCGTTGGTTTAAAAACATGTAACCGTAATTGTTTGACAAGTCTTTTACTTATCAAAGACAATTGCGCACCGGAATCTGCTAAGATTTCATACAGTTGCTGTCCTCCTGCGGCAAGTTTTGCTAGCATAATTTTCTGCTCGCTTTCTAAATTTATTTTCTCAGTATCAAAATTTCGATCAATTTGTTTTAAATTGTTTAGAATTGGTATAGAGGTATAACAAGCTTTTGGGATTTTATCAAAATCAATATGAGGACAATCTTTGATTAAATGTCCTGTTTCATGACATGCAAAACAACGTCCTTTTAATGAAGGAGTTGTAGATTGGCTTTGATTGGCATTTTGTCCTCCGGCTTGATTTCCACCTCTTCCTCCACGTCCTCCTCGAAAACCTCCTCGACCTCCACGTTTTCCTCGTGAATTTCCACTTTGCTGACCGGAATTATTCGTCGGTCCCACTTGTTGTGCAACAGGTGGTTGTTGTTGTGTAGTTGTGGATGGTGTTGTTGTGGTAACGGCTTGTGCTGCAGGTGCATTTTTATTACGTCGTTGTCGTTTTGGTTTACGACTACCACTACGTTGTTGAGATTTTGCTGGTGGTTGTTGACCAGTAACAATTGCAGTAGCTGCTTGAACTGCAATAGCTTGAATCTCATCAACTGACAAAGCTTTCACCCCTTGCGATGAACCGCTTTGTTTACGTTTTCGGGATTTACCTTTATTAGGATATGTACCTTGTGAAAAATCACCAGATTTTAAAGGAAGTGCTGTAACATCACGCAATGCAACAACAGCATGACGTTCTAATTCATCAAGTGATTGAAAAGAATGCGTGATTTGGCCAGTAATAGTATAGTATGTCAAACGATATTGTTGTAAAACATATTTCGCTTGAATACAAAGATTACGCTCACAGTCTTTTATAATTTTCTTATCAGAAAAATCATATCCTAGTAAATAACACAATTCTCGAAATTCTCTGAAATACGCTTGTAATTCCGTTACATCAGTATTTCTCAATTTTGCTAAGCGCTTTCGTAAGTTATCCTCATAGTCCCCTGGTATGACATGACGGATAAAAGATTCCCGCATTCCCTTTTCTCCCAACCAGGTTTTTGAGATATTTTCATTAACCCACCGTTGTGTATTTTGATCGCCTGCACGATCCTCTAAAATATAATTCCAACGGTCTTGAGACTGATTTTGTAAAAATAGTTGGCGCTCAAATTTCTTCAAAAATTCGAAGGGGTCATCTACGCCAATTTTAAACAAGGGAAAAGCTTTTGGGTCATATCTACCGATTTTTGTTAAATCAGGACGACGTTCGTGTAAATCAATCAAAACACGACAAGCTGAACAAGTTTCAGTTGCTAAATGAGCGACTGGAAAATCTTGAAGTGCAAACATACACTTAGGTTTTCTATTGTGGGCTAAGACTAAAAATTTACAGTCTTCACATTTTTGTCCCACTACTTGTTCTTCTTTCGGGAATTCTTCTAAAAATTTCAAACATTTCACTTGTTGTTTGACACGTTCGGTCTTAGAACGTGTATGGTGAGGTTGTGGTGAACGTGATCGTGATGTACTACTACCTGAACTAGAAGATGAACTCTCCTGTTCTTCATCAATAAAATCATCATCACTACTATGACGATCACTACTACCATCACTTGATGACGTTCCACTACTTCCCTCACTATCATCACCACCACCACCTCCTCGTCGATGTTGATGACGAGAAGAACGTTCACGTGATCTTCCTCGATTATGTGATGAGGCTGATGATCTCTTATCATCTTTATAATTATTATTATTATTAAATGATTTCTCATTTTTACTTGTATTATGTTCAGCTCCCTCACTCATTGGTTCATTCAATGGTGTTAACATATACAATTTCCCAGATTTAGAAGTAATAACCCTACGGTTATTGTCTATATTAATCTTGTTATTTTTGTTTTGAAATACAGTATTTTTACTATTATTAAAACATTGGGAAGAAAGGGAGGATGAAGATGATGATGAAGATGATGATGTCGATGAAGCTGGTGGTGAGTTTTCTCCAACCACTTTACCACGCTGAGGTATCTCATCAAATACCGCTTCAGACACTGATACAGATGCATTAACATCTTCATCAGTTCGAGCCGATATTTCATCAACATGATGAGAATGGGATGAACTTTCACCCCTACGACGAGAATTTTCATTCTCGTCGTTCCCCTCATTCTTATCATCAAAATTATCAAATTCATTATCATATTTTTCCTCAGTTTTGTCCGTCCCTTCCGACGTCTCAAAGACTGTACGTTCATCCTCTAATGCTGCTATAACAGTATTATCATTATTTTTATTTTTATCAATAATTTCATGATTCCCTGCTTCCTGTTGAGCACTATGATTATGTGGATTATGAGCATCCGCTACACACGAACAAACAATACAACGAAAATTTGTTCCATGTTGAAAATTTAATTTCACTTCCTCCCGGGACAAACCACATGGTTTTCCAGGTGGGTGGCGTTTTACTCGCACCCCACATATTTCACAGCCATGAATCATAGTTTTGGATTCATCGGTCTCATGTATGGAATTTAACGACGCATCCATTGACATAGGACAAATGGCAATACGTTCGCGAATTTCACGAAGGGAATTCTCATCAGAGGTATCCCCCTCCAATTCCATAACAAAATATTTTTTATAGTCCTTTTTCATATTTTTAACAGGTGTAGAAGTTATTGCATTCACAAATGCTACCTCAACACTACGACGAAGTTGAGCTACACGTTGATTAAAAATTTCTGTATTTCTGTCAAGATAATGTCCTTCATTATCTCGAGATAAAATGAACTGTCGCGGTAAATGAGCATAAATACTCAAATGGTCGAAATTAGGCCCTTGAGCTTTTTCTCCCACTACCGGATATGGAGCAACTGCGTTGATAGTGTCAGGTGACACCAAATCAATCGGGGCCCCTTCTTTTTGTTTTTCACCCACCCCTATCTTTTGCAAAATCGGTGGTGAAACAACAGGTTGAGGTTGTTCATTTTTAGGTGTTGATGAAACAGTGGCATTTTTCAATGCTGCACGGTTTTCTAAACGTTTCTTACGTCCGTTCAATACCTGCGTGGGGGACCAAGGTCCATTCTTCGATGCTACTCTTACACGAGCATATGCATCCGCGTTAGCTGGGACAGGTACAGCTAAACGTGGTACATTCGAAGAAGAAGACTGGGATGAACCCCTTCTTCGACTAGAATTATGACGAGAACGACTTCTCTCGTCATCACCATCAACATGGTGGGACCGTCCCAGTGACGATCTCTTAGGGGGTTGGGATTTATTTCCCTCCGCACCCTTTGTATCATGATGAGAATGATGTGCACCATCATCATATGGTGAAGACACAGAAACATCAGAACCACACATTTTAAAATTATCGGGTTCAAACTCCTCTTCTACATCAGGATCGGGTTCACGACCCCGATGTGTTTTTTTATGTTTGGATCTACCCCGTTTTTTATGAGTGTGACGTTTCTGAGGGCTGTCCTCTTCACTTTCGTCTTCATAATCATCTGCCAATTTTGACAAAGGTTGAAGCCCCTCATCATGATTACGAACATCTCCGCCGCAAGCACCACATAAACAAGAATCAAACTCACTGACCCCTCGTTCTTGTCTGATATCAACTTGTGTCTTTTCACAATCGCTAGGAGATATAGCAAAGGGAAGAGACAACAGTGCTGAATCAAGCGTTGATTTCAAGCGCTGCGGTTTATTCGAAGACGTTGCTGCGGTTTTTTGTGTCACCCCTTTTCTCCTTGACCTACTACTACCAGTATTTTTACCATGCCTTGATGTGTCGGCATGTTTGGGAGCTTTAGACTGTGTAGTGGTGGTGAAAGATGGTGACTTACTTTGGGCTTGGGAAGATCTCCCCTGGCTAGAGCTAGAACCAGATAGACCTGAACTTTTAGTTTTTGTACGACTTTTTGTCGACATTATACTATAATTATTATTATATTACTAATAAGAATCAAGCCAACGTATTTATATTATACAGATAGGGGCAAGCCAAAGAAACAAAACAGCAACAAAAAGAAAACAAAGAAACAATAGATGAATTACAGGAAAGGATAGAAAAGTTCACATCAATTAACTTTTATCACAACTGTAACATAACAACGGAGCCGCCACATCAATGTACACTTCATCACAATGTACACGACCACATTCATCAATATGAAAAAGCTAGGTGGGAATCCCCTAGGCGACGGTGTTTAGAAATGATTAACATTCGAGTTAACAAGCAGAGTGGAGGTTTTTCCCAAGACCCCGGTCTACTCTTAGCGTTACTCTCATTGTCTCACGTTCACCCTTGCTTGATTCACAAACCATCGCACAGTGATCAGCTGTGTTACTGGTCCAAGGCTCACAGAGACAGACCACCTCTAACTGTGGAATTTTTGGAGCTGAGTTTTAATGTAAAACCTCAGAAAAACTCATGTTTGCTCAGTTTGGGGTCGCGAACCCTCTAACTAGCCTCAATTGCACTTTTTCACATCAAAAAGGCTAAAATTTCTACAGTTTTTGACAACCTAAAAACACATCAAAACGGTGAACACTTTTTGTCGGCGAAAAACGTCCAAAAACGAAAATGGGCAATAATAAAGGCACACCCTAAACCTAAGGAACATTGGAACCACTCGAGTTTTGCATTACAAAGTCGAACAAGTCGAAAATGTAAGCATGACGTCGATCGAAAAATCCTTCATCTCTTCTTTCTCATGTTGTTCTACACACAACGACTCGACAAACGCAAATCTCGATGCTGCAGACACCAAGACACTTTGCTACCACTATGCCAAGCCTCACTAAAGCTCAAACACAAAGGAACGCACGACATATCAATGTGGATGACGTTACCTTTTTTGAGATTTTTCTAAAAAAATCAAATCGTTAAGGGTAAAAAATGGATAAAAGTTAGTGTGATATGTCTACATACATATACACCACCATATAACCAAGAATCACTACCCACAACGTACTTACGAGTGCAAAACAACAATTCGAAGAATCGGAAAATATGTTATGCAGACTCGGTTTTGCTCAATCGTTTTGCTCAATGTAAGTGCCTCGTGGGTTACTTAAATTAGAGTGAAATGAGAGAGAGTTGATTCCGAACTTAACGATGTTTATTGAGTACAAAGCAAAAAGAATAGCTACTGCGGGACAAAGGATTTAAAGACGCTGCCTGAACTGAGAGCAGCTCGTAATTTAATACGTTTAGTGTTATGTGTTGAATATGCTTAAATATGTTTAAACGGGACATAGGTTTAAGGGGACTTAAATAGAAAAATTGGAAAAACTATTTATGGTGACTCAGCATAACATTCCTCCCCCACTTCGTTACATCAAAGATGCTAACTAAGTTTCGGTTGCAGTCGCCATCAATTTTCGCTTTCGCCTGATTCAGATAAATTTTCTTCAAAATTTTCGGCTAAAACTGAATCATTTCTCAGAGTTTTTGCCTGTTTCCTTCGACAGCATACTCTCTGAGTCGTATTGTATTGCTCACACCCAATACGGTTACGTTAAAGAAAGTCTTAGACAATAAAACTTTAACGCCTCTTGCACTTTCGTTGTCGTTGATTTACATCAACCTTACATCTCATCTCGTAATTTGTTTTATGAGTTCGTGTTGTTCAATCAATCGTACACTCGAATTGCATTTGTTTCCTCATATTTCATTCTGTTTTGATTACATGCTGACCATATCAACTGTACATCTCACTACGTCACACCTTCTTTGATTAATATATTTACATGTGTTCATGAGTTCCGGTTGTCTGGTCAGCTTCATCAAACAGATGATTCTGTGCTATTGTGACTAGACAGAGACCAACGTAGTTCGCTTTCGAAGTTCGTTGTTTTCTACTCTGTTTTTCACCTTCAAGCTTTCGCCAATACTTGTCGACCATCTGTCGATCATGTATATTTTCAATGGGTTCCCACGTATTTTCTTCATCACTGAAGTTTTCCCATTTTATTTCGTATTCGTACTCACCACCGACCTTTCGATGATTAACGACACGCTCAACAATCCATGTATCTTCATCATTTTGCATGGCAGGTATCAAACCTGGGCGAAAGAGCACTTTCATTTGATCGATTGGTACTTTTCGAGATAAAATCTCGTCAGTCATGCTTTTGACAACATATGGACCGTTAGGTTCTCGACGTACAATGGTATATTTACCAATGTATTTCGGAGCTCTTTTCGGTCTAGGAGCACCCTTCAGATATTTGTCATCAAAAATCATAACTTGAGTACCTGGAGGCAGGTCACGTGTTAGTACGTTTTTTCGTATTTTCTCGAGTTTTTCTCGATACTTCTTTTGTACCTGTCTTGATCTCAACTCAATCTGTGGATAGATGAGTGAAATCACCTCCTCTTGATGCTTCTTCCATTCATCAAGTGACACATTTTGATCTGCAACTTTTGTTTGTGTATAATCTTTGAAATCGTTCATACTTCTACAAAACATTAGTGCAAATGGTGTTGAGAGAGTCAATTCAGACACTTTCGTGTTAATTGCCAATTGAACGAACGAAAGAAACAAGGGCCAATGTGAATGAACTCCTTTCACCATTTTATTAATGGTGGCTCTTACTGTTGCGTTACATCTCTCAACTTTTCCATCAGATTCAGGATGGTATGCTGTTATAATAATGTGACTAATGCCCTCATGCCGCATTAAACATTCTATTATAGCATTCACAAACTCTGAACCTTGATCACTTTGTATAATTTTCGGTGGACCGATCAAGCATATCACTTGCCACAGTTTTTCAGCTATTGTCTCAGCGGACTTATCTTTTATTGCAAAGAGCATGACAAAACCTGTGAATACATCAATCACCGTCAAAATATACTCGTACCCTTCGGTACTTTGGGTCATTTGCATCAGGTCAATCATTAAATGATCACCTGGACGAGAAGCAGTAACCGATTGCATTGGGTGAAAACCTCGTTTTACAACCGTATACTCTTGACATGAGCGACATTGTTTGATTGAAAGAGCTATGTCTTCATACAAACCTGGCCACCAAATCTTCTTATTTGTTAATTCGCGAAATATCGCTTTACTGCCAAAATGTCCTCTCTCATGTGCTGTTTGTATTATTTGTTGTCTTTGTTCAACAGGTGGAATAGTACACCCTCTTTTCTCTTGAGCAAGCGAAAGCTTTTCAGCTTCTGTTAAGTGTCGGTAAGGATCCATCTTCACCTTATCACCTTCCACAGGCCGCTCCTTCAATTTCTCGTCATACAAACAAGCATTTTTCTCGAACAAACCTTTTTGTTTCATTATTTTTCTTCGTATTTTATTCGCATTTGTTAACATACCATCTGTGGCTACCTGTTGGTTAAAACGGGGAGGCAGACCTACTGCATTACAGAGTGGACCATTCTCGATTGAGTCATAAAAATCAAACTCATCCTCAAGGGAGAAAGCTGGAGTATTATCCAACTTTGCATCGAATTCATAATGATGATCATTAGAATATTGGTACTGGAGGGTACTCACAGACGGAAGAGACTCATCACCTTTCGCCTCATCCTTTCCTCCCCCAGTTTTGTTAA
>JANMZB010000293.1:0-7896 GCA_031382725.1 Sphingobacteriaceae bacterium
TCTTTTTATAGTTCTCTTCGTCTGGTTGGGTCCTCTTATAGAATGTTGTTATTTTCATAGTTGTAATAAGAATTCTGAGTTGTTTTGTATGTTATGCTTTTTTATTGTTTCTGTTACTTACAATAACTGTTGTTCTGGTTAATGATTTTTTATCCTAAATGGAGCCTTAGCTTAATGCTAAAAGTTTGATTCTCACTATCTCATAATTTGTATGTAGAGCAGCTGGATATTTAAACAGCATATCTATAAATACTCCTTTCCAATTCAAAAAAATGATTACTCGTTGTCTGGCAAAAGCTTCCCACCACATAAAGAACAGCAACAGCGTGCCAACCATTCTCATGGTTCTTCCCAAAGAGGCCACAGCATGTCAATAGGAGAATACGGGTGAGTACTCTCTGTAACGACGAGGCATTCCTTGTATACCGAGAAAGTGTATAGGGAAAAAGGTAATATTTACCCCTATAAAAATGGAAATAAATTGAGCCTCTCTTAATAGCCCGTTTACCCCCACCCCTGTAAAAACAGGTCATCAGGTTGTTAATCCGACTATAATTGTAAAAACAGCCCCTATTCTCAATACATAGTGAAAATGCGCAACAACAAAGTAAGTATCATGGTACAATAAATCTAGAGTCCTATTGGCTAAAATGATCCCAGTAAGTCCTCCAACAGTGAAAAGAAATAAAAACCCTAAAACCCATAACTGCAATGAAGCTAATACTATACTTCTCCCCCTAAACGTAGAAACTCAACTAAATACTTTAATACCAGTAGGGACAGCGATAATTATGGTTGCTGCCGTAAAGTATAAGCGAGTGTCCATGTCTATCCCTACTCTAAACATATGGTGAGCCCATACTACACACCCTAAAACCCCAATTCTAACTATAGCTAAAAACATACCAGGCGCCCCAAACGGAACAGATTTACCCCTTCTAATTACTACTGCATGACTTACTAGGCCAAATCCAGGTAAAATTAAAATATAGACTTCAGGGTGACCAAAAAATCAAAACAAATGCTGAAATAAAACAGGATCTCCGCCACCCAAAGGGTCAAAAAAAGAAGTATTTAAATTACGGTCAAATAGTAATATGGTAATGCCTCCAGCTAAGACTGGCAGTCTTAAAACTAATAAAAATGCCGTAACTCACACACTAATGAGGAATAGAGGCATATTAAATCATCTTAGAGCTGACGCCTTTAAATTGTTTATAGTACATAAAAAATTAATAGAGCCAGCAATAGAACTAACACCTGCTAAATGTAAACTAAAAATTACAAGATCTACGCTATTATTGGAATGCCCAATATATCTTCTTAATGGGGGATAGATTGTTCATCCGGTGCCTGGTCCCGTCCCAATTAAAAATGAGCTTATTATAAACACAGCTCTAAATGGAAGTAGTCAGAACCTAAAGTTATTCAAACGTGGAAAACACATATCTTGAGCTCCCAACAACAGTGGTAATAACAAGTTTCCAAAACCTCCAATAAGAATTGGCATTACCATAAAAAAAATTATAAGAAAAGCATGCAAAGTTACCACTCTATTATAAAAAGAGGAAAAATTGGAACAACTCCTTCATCAGGTTCCACCAGAGACAATAAGTCTCCATCGAACCAAAACACTTAAACTCGCCCCCATAATTCCTATTCTCAAGGCCAACATTAAATAAAGTATCCCAATCTCCTTATGGTTACAGCTAGTCAATCATCTAAATACTCAAATTTTAAGACTTGAGTAAACATTATATTTTTATTATATATACTCACAGCACTCAGTATGTTAACAATATTTATAGGCTTGAAGACAAAAGGCATCCTGTTTGAGGAAAGAATCGTTATATTGGAGATAGCTGCGTCAAGAAAAGAGGCAATCTTTCTTTCCTCAATCTTAATTATCTCCATCTCGGTATTTATATGGGGACGGTTTTATATAGTTAGAACACAGAGGATTGTGAGATTCTTTGTTTCTCTAAGCCTGTTTGTGCTCTCCATGTTACTATTAGTTATCAGCAATAGATACCTGTCTATCTTTATAGGATGAGAAGGACTAGGAATCACTTCCTTCATTCTTATTATTTTTTATCAAAACTGAATAAGGATGGGCGGAGGACTACTAACCTTGCTTACCAACCGTATCGGAGATGGATTATTATTTATTAGCTTTTCTTATTGAGTAATAACTTCTATGTTTATAGGCACCATGAGGGCCACGTTATTAGCATTCAGGATCTTTATTTTGGTTTCATCCACCAAGAGGGCGCAAATCCCTTTCACCAGGTGGCTGCCAGCTGCAATAGCTGCTCCTACTCCAGTTAGCGCTCTTGTACACAGTTCTACCTTAGTAACAGCCGGAATTTGACTAATAATTCAACATTTACAGGCGACCTACTTAAGCTCTAGCATTTGACTATTTTTAGGTAGAGCAACTCTAATTATAGCCAGAATGGCGGCTATAAGAGAAGCAGACGGGAAGAAGGTGGTAGCACTATCTACTCTAAGCCAACTAGGCCTAATATTTGTTGCCCTCTCTACAGGCAGGGCGATAATTTGTCTATTTCACTTGGTGATACACGCAATGGCTAAAGCAAGTCTGTTCCTAATAGTTGGCAATCTTCTCCACTTGCGATTTTCTCAACAAGACTCTCGCAAAATCTCCTCTGGCACAGAAGAGATAGGTATTTTTCTTCTAATAGCCGTTAGAGCAATAAGTTTAAGGGGGGTTCTGTTTTTAAGGGGTTTTTATTCTAAAGATTACGTTATTTTAAGAGAAATAAACCTCTTCAATAGAAGTGTAGTCTTTGTGCTCTTAGTTGGAGTTATTAGTATAACTGCAGCCTACTGTATAAAACTTATTGGCTATACAATAATATTAGAGAAATCTATATTGATTAGACACGAAAGTAAAAGTAGATTTTTTCTAGTACCTAGTGCGTTTCTAAGAGCACTTAGATTGGGACTAGGACTAACTATAATAAGGAATATGCATAGAGAGATCCTTTTAATTAAAACAGGTGCTGGCCACTATTGAGTATTTATTATTTTCAGGGTTTTGTTTTTAGCTGGAAGACACCCCATAAAAACTATATGATTGACTGGATTCACTATCCAGGTACTTTTAGTTAAAAGAGTGAATTTTTATTCTTTAGCGAAAGGAAAATTAATTAATCAAAAAGGAACCTCTGTTGGACTAGAATCCGAAATCATAACAATAAGGCTATCTATTAGTTATTTAACGAGGCTACTGAGACGAAGAAGCATCATTTTAATAAGAATAATTGTATTATTAGTATTACTATAAATTTAAATTTTACAAAAAACATTTCTTAGAGGGTAAAAGCCTCCCGTGCAGTTACACTAATTCAGCGAGCACATTTAGATGATTGACTAGCTGTAATCAAATATCCGCATTTGGTTGGGTTTTTAATTTAAGTGTTTGAATAAAGGGGTTTTGTATTCTAATTACTAGGTTTTTTGTAATCGTTCCAGTATCTATATTTTTTATAAAAACGGGAGACCCAGATCCAGACCAATGAGTTATTTCCAGACCATCAAGGTCATGCAGGGATTTGGTGAACCTAGATAACGTGAAAAGGCGAGGGAGTGATGGGACTCCCTTGAAGGACTAAGTACTTTGCGCATCTGTCAGGGAGAAAAATCTCCAATTTTAACCACGGAGATAATAAAGATTTATCTCCAATACATGCCCTCTGGCGACTACATTGAGGAAAGACTAATAAGACATGGAGAATATCCATTAAGTTTTTATAAAAATTCATGTAAACTTAATGCCTCAAGGCTTCCTCTATATAAACAGTAATGAGTATTAGGAAGACGAAGGCTTGTACTAGAGAAACCATTAGCTCTAATAATCCAAAGCTTACTCCCAATATTCAGCTTCCTATGGGTAGCTTGCACATAAGACTTAACATAATATGCCCAGCACTTATATTTGCTAAAAGACGAAAGCATAAAGTAATAGGGCGAACAGTAAACCTAATTAGTTCCACTAAGGACAAAAATGGCACTAAGTACCAAGGGGAGTTAGTTGGGAGAAGAGAGGAGATATAGGATTGTTTTACTACAAACAGTAAGATGCTAGCGAGCCATAAAGAGAGAGCTGCCGAGAGATTAAACGCCAGAGTTGTAGTAACGGGATAGCTGTAGGCAACTAAACTTATAAGATTGAGTAGAGCTAAAGATAGAAAGGAACCAAAGAAGAGGCTTGAATGTATCCCTATAGATGGAAAGAGTAAGTTGCTAAGGTCGAAGTACTTATTTTTATCTAGTAATAAAAAGATTCCCAATATTAAAATTGTAGATACAATAAGTCTAATTCTTACCATTATTAAAATGGATTTTTCTAGACTAGTTGCGCTAATAAAAGGACAAAATAAATTAAACAAAGTTGTTATAAGCCCAGTTAATCGCTAGGGCCTTAAAGTTTCGGCTAATTTTTTTGTTAATGTGCTTTGATGTAGCTGCATATAAAGTTTTGGCCTTTAAAGATTGCACTTATGCTCTACTTTAGGCTGTTACCCTAAAGGTCCCAGTTTTAGAAACATAAAGTTTGGAACTTTAAAATCATAACTTTCCATCTTTCATTTATAGAGAAAAACATATTAATTAGATTCGAGTAATAAACTAAAGCAGCTTGTGTAATATATTAATCATAGTAAGGAGCCGACTAATGGATTGCCAGCTGTCGCGGTTAGTATCCTGAGCTAAAATACTTAATCAAATTAATAATATTAATAAGATACTGTGAAAAGTGTTCGGGTTTTTTAGAAAAAGGATAACAACGCAGATTAGAGACCTGCTTAGTCTGTTAAGCAAGCTGGAATATACAGAATTAAAATTGCCAGTACATGTTACACAAAGGAGCCTGAGGAAAAAATGATGATCCTCATTATATTACTTTACTTAAAGGTTTTCAAATCGCTGTCCACTTTTAATAGTGTCTTAACCAGATAAGGGTCAAGTGACATAAAACTTATAATAAAGGCTCTTTGGGCTACATTTTGATGTAAAACTAAAAGGTTGGATTTGTAAGTAATAGGTTTTTTAAAAATTCTACGAAGCTAGCAACATGTAGGGACAAATAGCTCGATAATTCTGCAAAGAGTAAGTCGCAACATGGTAAGAATACTGGAAGGTGCTCTTATATAGCTTTGTGAACGACAATCACATATGCAACTACATCAAATAATAATATAATTTTCAATCTCTTCAGGATTGCGTTTAAAACTTTATAGTTTATAGCATTTTGGAAAAGTTTATCTTTCCAAAACTTGATTAGTCCTGTTTCTAGAATGCTGGAAAGATTACACGATTTGGTTATGGTTTGATTGGTGTTAATTCTATTTTTAGTTTTTGTTATTGCGGGCATAATTACGGTCTTTAAAAGTAATCTTATTCCCGATTCATTACTGCTCGAACAAAGCTGAACAATTATTCCTATGCTAATTTTAATTACGATTGCGTACCCTAGAATCCATCTTTTGTGTTTACAAGATTCCCTTTGCGCTTTACCTTTTACTAGTGTAAAAGTTATTGCTAATCAGTGGAATTGACAAAGTGAAAGAGTAGAGATTCAAGACCACTTATTAGATAGAGATAAGCTTGATGAATTGGGCTCTTTTGACTATCCAATAGTTTTCGCTAAAAATAAAACTGCTCGGGTTGTCGTCACTAGAAGGGATGTTCTCCACTCACTAGGTTTGCCTAGTTTAAGTCTAAAGTTAGATGCAACTCCTGGGCGGTTAAATGCTACGACGCTAGAGTCAATAGCCCCAGGACTGCTACAAGGTTCCTGTTTTGAGTTATGTGGAAGTGGACATAGAGCAATACCTATTTACGCCGTTACTATATAGTTCTGTTTAGGTTGATAGTTGTGAACTACTTAGTAGTAGTGTTATACATTTTCGGTCTTAATAATATGATCATATTATTAATGTTATTTGAGTGTTTGTCTTGGCTATTAGCCACTCTTATAAATATCTCTATTTCTCTAAAATATTTATTAGTTCAAAGTTATTTTATATTCTTAAGTCTAGTTGGAAGACTGTATATGAAAAGAATACTCCTGTTGGGAGTGCTTTTTAAATTAGGAGTTCCCCCCTTTCATTTATGATATGTGGTTTTATCTTTCTTCTTAAGAAAAAGGGTATTTGTCCTTTTTAGTACCCTTCATAAAATCGTTCCCATTCTGTTTTTAAGTTTCATTTTGATAAGTAAAAACTGAATCGTGTTTTTAATGCTTAGGCTGTCAAGAGTTATTATAATCAGCGTCAGAGGGCTTTTCTATGTGCTTTTAGCTTCTTCTGTGGTCAATACTAATTGAGCGCTAATGGCGAGCTTGTTGGCTAAGAGCCTTTTTATAGTCTATTGAGGTGTTTATAGAATGTTTACTGTCTTTTTTTTTAGAGTTTTAGTGATTGATATCTTAACTCGTTTAATAAATGAACAGCCAAGACTGTTAGGAGTTATTTGATTAGTTGTAGCGGGCGTTCCTCCTTTTGTTATATTTTGATTAAAAGCTTGTATTTTTATACAAGTGCTTAAAGTTAGTCTTAGTCTTAGACTGCTCTTAATTATAACCAGAGTATTAGCTATGGTTGCGTATTTTCGAGCGTTTCATTTAAGTCTTTCGCTCCCGACCAGGCAGAAACAAGTTTTATTCCCATTTGTTTTGAGTATTTCTTTGCTGTTGAGTTTTTAAAGTAATAAAGCGATTCAGCTCTGGGCTTAAGTTCCAGATTAGGACTTTGTCCTGTTAATTGGACTATGCTGTGTAATTCAGTAGCTTTATCTTTAGTGCTAGTAAAACTAGGAACCAAGCTAATTTCTGTATTTCGAGGAAACTTAGTAGAATACTCAGCATAATGTAGAGAATAAGCCCAATTAATACTCCTATAATAACTTAACAACCACTTCTTGAGATTAGAAGGCATAGGATTTACTCCATATATATAAGTAAGACATCAAATAGAACTTTTGTTAAAACAAGTCTTCATATTTACTTCGAGCTATACATAGATAGTCAGCTCAAGCAGAGTTCCTCTCCTTTCTATAAAACTATCTTTAATAATAACCTAATTAGTATGTCGTGCAACTTGAATGCCTAAAGTAACACAAGCAGTCAAAAGCCCCGGGACGATGTCCACGTGAGTTATAGGAGAAATTGAGAGATTTGTTGCAGCTTCTACTAATTGTTCACTAGCGCTAGCAGAAGTTTCGTCTAATTCACTGGCCTGCAGTGCTACCTCGGTGCCTACTAAAGCTTGTTCCTGTACAGCCAGCACAACTGGTTCTCGATTACCCAATGCCTCGAGCCGACGCTCGATATCAGCAATATACGTAGTACGATCCCGATCATAGTTCTTAATAGCTAACAGGTCTAAATTAAACCACGATCGTAGCCAATTTACACTGGCTACTAATAAAGAAACAGCGTCAGGGTAAAGAATCAACCCAGCATCCTCCACCCGATGAGGGACCACCACCGCCAAATAGAGACTAGAACCATCTCATGTGATCTAACGTATAGTGACCGACAGCGAGTTATGCCTAAAGAAGATGGGCGCTCACTTTTCAACTAAAAATAGGTAGACAAGCTTTACAGCATCCTATAGAGTATAGAGCATAGAGCATAACGGCCAGGCTTCTACAGGGCTTATAACAACATTGTTTAATTTGTTTTGTTCCTTTCTATCTAAAAGCATTTTCTTTAAGATGATAGTAGGTCTTATTACTGGATTTATTTTATTTATTCCCGCTACTATTTATTTCATAAGAGGAGGAGATCCTTCTATAGGTAGAGATATTTTGATTACTGGAGCCACTTCTGTTTCTACGGATATTGTTAATAGGGGAGCAAGGCTGGCA
>JANMZB010000294.1:0-6417 GCA_031382725.1 Sphingobacteriaceae bacterium
GCTTTTTATACTTTTTAAAAGCTTTAATCTCTTCTTCTTTTTTCTCGGCGAAGTGCCTTCTTAATGCATACAATACAGGTTCTGCAAATTGCTGATCAATATCGTTCTTACAATTTATCTTAAAAAATATAGGATCGTAACGTTTAGCAGAAGAAACCGATGCGCGAATATATTGCTCAAAATGATGACTTAGCTGCCTTTTATAAATAGGTGAGGGGTCGTGTTTGTTAAAATAACTATTAACGGATGCCTGATCTAACGACAGGTAAACATTAACAGTTTTTGATGCATTTTCTTTACTCATTATCTTAAAGCTCTAACGTTGGCAGTGATTACTTTTGAAGGTTTTCAACTTGCTTTTTTAAGTCGTCTATTTGTTTTTGTTGCTCTTTTATCGCGTTGATAAGGACGGGGATTAGTTCGGTGTAGTTAACAGAAAGGGTTTCTTTTGTTTCGTCGCCCATTACCATTTCCGGAATAATCTCTCGAGCTTCCTGGGCAATTAACCCAATCTGCGTTTTGGCACTTAGTTGCGGATCAATCCAGTTGTAAGTCACTGGCCTAAGTCTCAAAACATCTTTCAATCCATAGTTTAACCCCTGAATATTTTTCTTTAAACGGTTGTCTGAAGGAGAGTTATACGCGGATGCATATACACTTCCGTTTACTGTCAACTTGTTTAAACCATTTGGATTTCCCCCGCCAATTGTGACAACTTGCTTAGCAGCGTTATTTCCTCCGTTTGCATAAGCACCATAAATACGCATCACTTCGTACCCATCTGCGGTATTGTTTGTATTTGTACTTCCATAATTGGCAAAAAAGATAATATCTCTGCTACTGTAGCCATTACCGATATAAAAATCACCCGGTGCTGATGAATAGATGTAAGATGTATTGATACCATTTAAAATATTACCATTACCTGTTGTATATCCTGTACTATTTATACCCATGTCTATATACCAGCCTCCGCTGTTGGTAGCCACTATATCCGAACTTGCTTTATTACCAGTATTTGCATTAGTCACAGTCATAGCGGTATACTCATTATAGTCACCACTAACATTTAAAACATCTTTCTGACTTGTACCCGCATAAATATTGACCGCTCCGGCAGATGAAATCCGCATACGCTCCAAATTATTTGTTCTAAAAGCAAGTGAAGTCGCATCCGAAGTACCGAAGTAGTTGGTTCCTGGGCTAGCATAAGTTCCCGGACTGGTGCCAGCATTTCCTGTAGTAGACCAAACAGGGCTGGTAGAAGCTGATGGATTTATTTTTCTCAACGTATTAGTAGCATTAACAACTGACATTATATAATCACTGCTACTACCCGATGCCAAACCATTTAAAGTTATAGCACCTCCCGAAGCAATTCTCATCCTTTCTGTATTAGATGTTCTAAACGCTAAATCTACTGCGTCAGAAGTTCCGATATAATTTGATCCGGGGCTCGCAGTTGTTCCAGGAGTTGTACCCGCATTACCTACTCTATTCCAGGAAGTACTTGTAGCTGTAGCTACATCTGTCCATGTAGGGGATGCCCCAGCACCTGCAGATGTTAGAACATAACCAGCAGTACCTGCTGCGTTATTAGGCATTAAAGCGCCGCTGAAATTTATAGCACCTACATCGCTTACAGCAAATTTCTCTAAATTAGTACTTCTAGAATAATACCTGAATCCGCCAAAGCCTTCTAAACTAATTAAGCTAAGATCTGGATCGTATGCTTTTAATTGTATACTGGCACCATCATTTCCGTAGCCCCAATTACTAATTCGGAGCGCTCTATCATCTTCTAAATAAATATCCGAAGCATCATTCCCACTTGCCGCAGCATTAGACATCGTAATCTTTCCTTTGGTAAGATAGCTCCCCTGCAAAGCATCTGTTCCTAAAACAACATCTCCATTAGTTAAAATCCTAGCCCGTTCAATATTATTAGTTTTGAATACAAAATCAATGGCATCTGTTGTACCCAAAAAATTAGTTCCGGCGGTGGTACTGGCGTTACCTGTTAAACCCCAGGCAGGAGTTGTACTAGAAACTAAGGTCCAAACAGGAGCAGCAGATGTGCCTGAATTGTAATAAAAACCAGATACACCATCTGTTTGATAAACTAATAAACCAGTTGCCGGGCTTGAAATTAGTCCTCTTGATGCCTGAAGCATTCTGGGTGCAAGAAATCCTTTGTAAGGTGATGCTGTAGAAGCCACATCTAACATTGCCGAGGCATCCGGAGTTGCACCAGTAGAATTTATACCCACGTTTTGTGCATAACTTCCATGGTACAATAATGCAAAAATCAAAAGCGTAAGAGCTTTTAACATATTGTGTTTCTTTATCATAACAGAGAATTTATATGGCCTGTATACGAAAAGGTTACCTTATGGTTACGGGTTTTCTTTAGAGAAGATTTTTAAGAAAGTAATTCTGTTTAAGATTTTTAAGCTCTATTTTGAGGATAGTTTATTGATAAGCAGTTTATTTTCTGCATCAGACTTTTTAAGGTCTTCAATTTGTTTTTGTTGTTCTTTAATGGCGTTGATAAGGACAGGAATTAGTTCTGAGTAGCTCATACCTAAATTCTCCTTAGCCTCGTCGCCATAAACAACTTCGGGTACTATTTTCCTTGTATCCTGAGCGATTAATCCAATTTTATTATTAGTATCTTTTGGATCTTTCCAATTATATCTTACCGGCTGTAAAGAAAGAACCTCTTTTAGTCCATATTCTAAATCAACAATATTCTTTTTTAGCCTTCCGTCAGATGTGTTAATTACATTATTTGTAGCGTATATCGTTCCCCAACGTTGAGTTGCTGAACCAAAATTAAATGCGTTATCTGTAAGGGGGGTAATTGTATTGCCTATATTATTAGCATATAATGTTCTCCATCTTAATCCCGTTACACCTAAATCGTAACTATTGGTAGCTTGCGGAACAACACTACCAGTTATAGTAACGGTTCCGCTACCATCAATTACCATACGTGTATTACTCGCCTCACTTGATCCTCCTGTTAAAAATTTTAAGCTTTTTGCAGCTGTTCCAGTACCAATCAAAAAATCCTCTCCGAGGTTATATAGATATGCGTCATTTGCTCCACCAAAATAGCTACTACTATTAGTACTGCTGTTAATACCCATATCAACATAGTAATTATTTTCATCCCCGTTATTTGCAGTTGCTACCACGTCAGAACTGGCTGATGTTCCTGCAGAACTGTTCTGAATATTTAACTGTAGATAAGAATTAATTGAGCCTTTAGCCACAATAGCATTTCTTGAAGTGGTTGTTCCTGCATCTACCAATAATCTTTCACTTTGCACTTGGTTTGCAACACCTCCAATTGTGGCGGTAGTAATATTAAATACGGGATTTGACCCAATAGCTACGCCTCCATTTGAGGCATCGATAAACATACGTTGAGTATTATTCGTTCTAAAACGTAACGGATTACTATCCTGATTACCTATAAAACTCCCAGTATTAAATGCCGCCGCTGTTTGTCCTGAATTACCGGTATTCGTCCAGGCGTAACCATTTAGAACCGTTGCGGGGCTTATCCAAACCGGAGGTGTATTAGTTCCCGCTGATATTAATACATCCCCGGTTGAACCAGGTAGACTATTAGGCATTAGCGCACCCAGAAAGGATACGTTACCAGTGTTAGTCACACCAAATTTCTCTCCAGTAGCTCCATTTGTACGAGAATAATACCTAAATCCTGACTGACCTTCAAGACTAATGAGGAAATTTTCAGCTGAAGGCTTAAGTTGAATACTGGCACCCCCACTTCCGTTAACTGATGTATTGCCATTATTGCTTATTTTAAGCATCCTGTCGTCAGCATTATAAATATCAGTGTTAGGATTACCACCAGGGTATGTTGTTGATGAATTTGAAACTACAAGTCTTCCGGTTGCAGTGCCTCCTAAAGTTGAATTTCCTTTAATATCAACATTTCCGCTGCCATCAATGGTCATTCGAGTATTGGTAGCTTCATCACTTCCGCCCGTTAAAAATTTCAGGCTTTTTGCTGCGGTACCGGTACCTATTAAAAAATCTTCACCAAGATTATAGAGATAGGCATCGTTCGCACCACCAAAATAGTTGCTATTGTTAGTACTGCTGTTAATACCCATATCCACATAATAGTTAGTTTCATCTCCATTATTTGCTGTTGCTACAACATCAGAACTTGCTGATGTCCCTGAAGAAGTGTTTTGAATATTTAGTTGGAGGTAAGAATTAATAGAGCCTTTAGCGACTATGGCATTTCTTGAAGTGGTTGTTCCCGCATTTACTAAAAACTTTTCTTTCTGGGATTGATTTGCAATGCCTCCAATGGTAGCTGTAGTAGCATTAAAGCCTGGTGCTGCTCCTGATGCTATACCTACACTTCCCGTTGTATTGGTATAAATATCATTAGTACTTGTTGTCCATTGATTGGTAAGTGTACCTCCTGATGCTAAACGAGTCCAGCTACCTGACCAATAATAATAGCCAGGACTAACAGCAAATCCCCCGCCAACTGTAGCAGTATTATAAATTAATAATGATGTTGCAGGAGATGTAATTGGTGCTGCTACGTTAGTTGCAGTAAGAGCTACCTGTGGAATTAATAGCCCTTTACTTGTTGAAGCTACATCCAATATAGCAGAAGCATCTGGTGTTGCACCTGTAGAATTGATGCCTACATTTTGTGCGTAACTAATTTGGCACAACAATGCAAAAAGCAAAAGCGTAAACGCCTTTAACATATTGTGTTTCTTTATCATATCAGAGAATTAATTTGGCCTTTATACGAAAGGGGGGGTAAGGATGGTTACGGGTTTTTAGGGTCTCACCCCAGCCCATACAGAGGAGAAGGGGAAAAGCCTCACCCCGACCCTCTCCAGAGGAGAGGGGGAAAGAGCTCCCATTTAAAACCTTCGTTGATAGCTTACTGCTGCTGTGGTTTGATTTCCGAAAGTACTTCTCCGATATTCCTGATTTAACCAGGAAAGATTTAAAGAAACTATATTGAATGTTTTGAAAGAATGAACCAGTCCTAAATTGATATTATTTGACTTGAGTTTATACAATGAACTTACGGTTTGCTGCCCTATTAAAACATTATTAGCAGATTCATCAGGAGATAATCCGGTCCCTGCGCCAAATCTCAGATAATCAAAAGCACCTCCAAAATAATATCGAACATTAAAAGAATATGAATGAGATATTGCACTGTTTGACGGTGTAAGATAAGTGCGAAGATTAAACCAGTAATTTTTAAAATACTTCCCGGCTGATAAGGTATAAATCCAGGTATCGCTATCAAATCTTAAATATCTGAAACCTGCATCGGCTTCGAATGATGAAGGTAAATTAGCATAAAGCGAAAAGCCGGCACGGTAATTTGGGAAAATTCCATCACCGGAAATGCCCGCGCTGGTATAGGCATAAAAGGTGCGGGATATTCTTGGATATGCATCCAGTTCAAACTGAAGACCGTCCTTTTTAAACCTGTTGGCATAATTAATTCTTGTTGATACAGAGCCAAACTTTGTTTGCCGGCCGTAATCGATACTCATTAAATGCCATGGATCGTTGAATTGCTTATCGAAATGTACAAAATCATAGCTTAATCCAAATTTATTCTTAGCACTATTATCTTTAATTCTCAGCGACATTGCCCTTGCTGTAGTATTCTTTGGATCAATTTTTAATAATTCCGAAACAAGTAAATCAGCTTCGCTATATCGATTCAGACTACTTAATATCTTCGCCTTTAAAAGTAATAGCTCTTTTGAACCAGGGTGTTTACTTAAACCGTTATTAACAATGCCCAACGAGTTTAAATAGTCATCGTTCCAGTATTCAAGACTGGCGTAAGCTAAACTGCCATCCTCGTTACCAGGATCGGTTTGCAAAACTTTTTGGAACTCCACTCTTGCACTATCATTTTTATCAGACCAGGTATATAATCTTCCTAAAAAAATTCGAATGTCTGTGTAACCCGGACTTTTTTCCAGGGCCTGTCTGGATATTGCAATAGCAAGAGGGTAATTTTTTTTATCAAATGCTGCGCTTCGGGCTTGTTTAAAGAGTTCGTCACTATCCTGTGCAGAGGCAGAACTTAAAAGAACCACAAGCATTACAAGCGTGGAGACTAAATAAGAATATAATTTTGAGAGCAATTTCATATGCCAAATTTTAAGGCGTTAGTAAATTGCAGCTTTTTACGGGCTAATTTAAAATAGGTTTTAAAACTTATTAAAGGCACACAAAAAAGAGGTTGTCTCAAAAAGGCAGCCTCTTTGTATATCAAAAAAGCTCTTTTTAAAGGGCTTTTTGATATAAATATTTGTCATATATTATTGATTTTCATATATTTAAGTGTAAATCAGTAGCAAATATGGTGAAAAA
>JANMZB010000813.1:0-3746 GCA_031382725.1 Sphingobacteriaceae bacterium
AACATCCTGACAAACATCACAACCAAACATCCAGTTATCCATCTTGCCCTTGAATTCTGAAGGAATTTCATTTTTCAACTCGATGGTAAGGTAGGAGATACATCTGCTTCCATCAACCAAATACGGGCCCACTATAGCTTCAGTTGGGCAGGCGTCTATGCAACGCGTGCAGGTGCCGCAGTAATCTTTTGTGGCAGCTACATCGTATTCAAGGTCAAGATCAATAATTAGTTCGGCTAAAAAAAAGAAAGAGCCGACATCTTTGTTTATCAGGTTAGTGTTTTTTCCAACCCAGCCTAATCCTGCTTTTTTAGCCCAGGCTTTGTCGAGTACCGGGGCCGAATCGACAAATGCACGGCCATGAACTTCGCCAATTTTTTCATTAATTACATGCAACAATTCTTTCAGTTTTTCCTTGATGACAGTGTGGTAGTCAGTTCCGTAAGCATATTTGGAAATTTTTGGCACTCCGGCTGCTGTTTGAACAGCATCTGTGTAATAATTTAATCCTAAGGATATGATTGATCTTGAACCTTCCACCAGTTTCCTGGGATCTAGCCGCTTATCAAAATGGTTTTCCATGTACGACATTTCGCCGTTGAAGCCTTGTTTTAACCAGGCTTCGAGTCGGGGAGCTTCTTCCTCCAAAAAGTCTGCTTTGGCAATACCGCAAAATAAAAAGCCTAGGCGTTTTGCCTCGTCTTTTATTATCTTACTGTAATTCTGCCTGTTGGAAAACATGGTGTAAAGATAGGGCGATTTGCTAGAAGCATTTGTGGGGATTTAAAATAGGGTGTAATTGTTTTCTTCCTTTTATAAACGTCCTTACTGAAAATGGTTTGACGTTCGAGTAAAGAGAAAATTTTGATCGTATTTGATGATTAAAGATAAATATCAATCATTTTACGCCAGTATTTTGCCTTGTGAGCCTCACCATCCCAAATGTAAAGCTGGTTATTAATCCCTTTATCTGCCAAGGTTTTGCTAAGCGTAACATTATTCTCAAAAAAAGGATCATCGCGGCCAACGGCTAATACAATTTCGAGCCGTCTAAGGGCATTTAGTAGCTCTTCTTCAGATATATTATTAACATACTGCAAAGGCATGTTAAAATAGATGGTTTCATCCCAATAGCCCTCGAGGAGGTCGTTATAATGGTTAAGTTTTTGAGTTAAATCGTACCGGCCACTCATCGCTACAATTTTGCTAATACATTGAGGGTATTTAAAAGCGAAATTTACAGCATGATAAGCACCCATACTACAGCCCGCAGCTATTAAATAAGTATTGGAGTTTTTTTTGTGTATTAATGGAAGTACTTCATTCAAGATGTAACGTTCGTACTCTAAGTGCCTCGATATTTTTGTACCCGGAAAACTTCCATAGCTGTAAAAACTTTCGGTATCAACACTGTCAACACAGTACACCTGTAAAAAACCCTGTTCAATTTTGGGTTTAAGAGTTTCAATCAAACGCCAGTTTTCATAATCGAAAAATCGTCCGCCTCGTGGCGGAAAAAACAATACAGAAGTACCTCCATGGCCAAAAATCAACAACTCCATTTCTTTTGAAAGAGACTGGCTATACCATTTGTGATACTCTCTATTCATCGGTAGATGTATAAAACTCAGAGTTTAAATGTGATTGGAAATTTTAGAAAGCAGTATTTGTTTCCACAACTCATAACCTTCTTTGCTCAAATGTAAGTCATCAGATTCAAAATATTCTTTTTTGGGGTAACCGTTTTTATCCAACATTTTGTTGAAAAGATTCACAAAAGTCCAATTTTTGTGATTTTGTTTAATGTCGTTTTCAATCAAATAGTTAGTGAATTTGAAACTTTCAATCAGGTTCCATCGGCTTAAGCTGGGTTTGATTGATATAAAGTAGCAATCGATATCTCCATACTTTTCTTTGATCTTACACACGAGTTGCTGAAAGAAAATAAAAACTTCTTCCGGATGTCGGCCATCGCCAAGGTCGTTATCCCCGGCATAAATTATTATAGTATCAGGATTGTAAGACAAAAAGATCCGGTCGAAAAACCATACGCAGGCTGCCAAGGTAGAACCCCCGAAACCTAAATTTACAGGTTTATAATATTTAAAATCTTCGTAAAGATTATTCCATAACCGTATTGATGAACTGCCATAAAAAACGGTGGCCGGCCTGTATTTAAGGCTACCTGCTTGTTTCTCAAGGTGCTTAATTTCCTCTTCGTACCAAATCATAATTACGGAATTAGTGGTAAGATAATGGTATTTTCGAATTTCTTTGACATGGTTTGGGTATTGAGCCAGATCTTAAATAAATTACTATTCTTACGATAAATAGAAACGAATGTTTGAAGCAGAGCTGAAAAACCTTAAAATTAATTCACTTAATGAAATGCAGCGAGCTGCTATAAATGTGGCTGCTGATAAAGATATGGTTCTGCTTTCGCCAACAGGTTCCGGTAAAACATTAGCTTTTTTATTGCCGGTTTTGAAATTGCTTAGTCTCGAAATATCGGGTGTTCAGGCTTTAGTTATTGTTCCCTCCCGAGAGCTTGCTTTACAGATTGAGCAGGTTTTTAAAGCAATGGCTACATCATACAAAGTAAATTGCTGTTACGGCGGGCATGATACAAAGATTGAAAAGAACAATCTTTCTCAGCCGCCAGCTGTGCTTATTGGTACTCCCGGAAGGCTTGCTTACCATGTGCGAAAAGAAAGCTTTGATACAGCGAATATTAAAACCCTTGTGCTTGATGAATTTGATAAAGCGTTAGAATTTGGTTTTGAAAATGATATGAGTTTCATTATCAAAAGTCTGCCTAATCTTAAAAAGCGAATACTTACCTCTGCCACAGCAATGCCCGAAATTCCGGCTTTTACAGGGGTGAACAAACCAGTTGAGATCGACTTTCTAAAAGCTACAAATACAGTTCAGACTCTGCAATTAAAAGCTGTAATATCAACCGCAGCAGATAAATTGGAAACATTGTTTTTACTCTTGTGTAAGCTTGGCGGAAAACCGGCACTTGTTTTTTGCAATCACCGCGAAGCTGTTGATCGAATTAGCGACACCTTATTTGAAAGGGGTTTAAATCATGATGTATTTCATGGCGGTATGGAGCAGGATGATCGTGAAAGAGCCGTACTCAAATTTCGAAATGGCAGTCACAATCTTTTAATTACTACCGATCTCGCTTCGCGTGGTTTAGATATACCGGAAATAGAATACATTATTCACTATCAGCTACCTCATAACAAAGAAGCCTTTATACACCGAAACGGACGTACCGCCAGGATGAATGCTAAAGGAACTGCTTATTTAATCCTTACGGAAGATGAAAATCTACCTTATTTAGACAGGCAGCCCGAAATCGAAGAGCTGTCGGATGATGTCCGGCTCCCAAAACGACCTGATTGGGCTACGCTTTATTTTGCTGCCGGAAGAAAAGATAAAATAAACAAAGTTGATATTGTGGGATTGTTGATTCAGAAAGGAAAGTTAGAAAAAGAAGATCTGGGTTTAATCGAAGTGCTTGATCACACTGCTTATGCTGCCGTAAAAGTTTCCAAAATCGACAAAGCAGTCAATTTGCTTAAAGGCGAAAAAATAAAAAACAAGAAAGTAAAAATAGAGATCGCGAGGTAATGGTTTTACAGAAACTGGGAATTAGAAAAGAACAACTCCGGTTTTCTTATATACCAAGACATTTATCACGTAAAACAGAATTTCAATTGGAATCCCGAAGAAAT
>JANMZB010000854.1:0-16543 GCA_031382725.1 Sphingobacteriaceae bacterium
CCTCATTAAAAGGAAGCATTGCAGAGAGAATTTTGAACAAAGACTTGCAGTTTGGGGTAAATCTTACTTTTCCAAGATTAATTGTTCCGTTTAATACCGCGAAACTGGGCAGGGTGGCAGTACCACATACCACTATCTCAACCAGTATGCAAATTTTCGATCAGCTAAATGCTTTTAAAAGTAGGGTTATCATAAATTCCCTAACCTATGATTGGGCTGAAACACGCACTAAACTTCACTCCTTAACTCCCTTTAATGTTGAATATCGGAATGGTGTTTTAACAGAGTCTTTTAAAAGCCAACTACGGGCAAAGGAGGGTTATGAGCTTTACATTAGAACCAACGATCGTCAATATGTTAATTTAGGTAGCTTGTACACCTTTACGTTAAATACGGTTAAACTTCTTACTTATGAGAATTTTATCTACTTCAGAAGTTCGAATGATCTGGGAGGTAATACCTTAAATCTGGTAAATAAATTGTTCAAAAATGACAGCAAATTTTTAGGTTTAAATTATTTGCAATATGCCAAAACCGAAGCTGATCTACGTGTTTACAGGTCATTAGGGCGCGAAAGGCAGTTTATTTTTAGAATTAATCCTGGCATTGCTTTTCCAAAACCGGGTACAGAATTGCCTTTTGAAAAAAACTTTTATGCGGGTGGTTCTACCGGAATTCGTGCATGGCAGGCCAGAACTCTTGGACCTGGAAATTATAACCGCGAAGTTTTAACAAGAGATTTAAGAAGAAATCTTACAAGTCTCGATCAGTTAGGTGAAATAAAGTTAGAAGGTAATCTTGAGTATCGATTTACTATCGTAAATAATCTTTTTGGCTCAAAACTAAAAGGAGCCACCTTTACAGATTTTGGTAATGTATGGCGAATACGAAAAACCGAATTTAACCCTGGAGGTGAATTTAAATTTAATAGATTTTTCAATCAAATAGCTATCGGCTCGGGAGCAGGCCTACGCTATGATGTGGAATATTTTGTGTTTAGAATAGATCTGGGGATTAAAATTAAAGATCCACAATTTGAAGGAAGTGAACAGTGGGTGATCGGAAATTTATTTAATAAGGATTTTAAAGACCGATATAAAAGCACACACGACCCGGATAAATACCATTTTCTACAACCAAGCATCGGGATTGGAATGCCCTTTTAAAACGCCGACCTAAGCCCGTCGATAATTGTCTCGAAAAAAGTAGGGAGCCCTAAGCCTTTATTGGAATTAAAAAAGAATAGACCTAACAATATTACAATCGCGATTATTAAGAACTTTCTGAATATCGTTCCAATAGCGATTATTGCCAGTGGAATAAGCAAGAGAGTCAACCAATTTATCTTAACAGGATTCAGGTCTTCGCTTTTCTTGATTACGTAATAGAGTTTCGAGTGATTTCCGCTTTCGTTTTCGTGTTTTAAATAGACAAAAGTTGATTTTCCTATCTGCTGCGGTGAAACCGCTATACCATCATGAAATTTAAGCTCCTGCTTAAATCCATTTATGCTGAAAATAAATGTTCCGTTAACGGCTTCAATAGGCTTGTCAGCCGAATCAACAGCAATGATTGCCAGTTTGCTGTTTTTTAATAAGTGCTCTTTTACGATAAAATTATTAAGGGCAACTGGCTGTGCAAATACACTTAGGCCAATTAAAGTTGAAAGCATTAAAAAGACAAACTTCATATTCAATATTTTTTGAAAGGTAGGAACTTTCATAAAAATACCTTGATCTATGTTTATAAAAAAAACCGCCCGGAAGGTCCGAACGGCTTTTTAAATCTATGTATTTTAATTACTAAAATGCATAACCTACAGAGAAAGATAGTACACGGTTGGTCATTTGTCCATTACCTCCAGTCCCGCTGGGACGTAGATCTGTTAAGCCCAATCCGTAACCTGCTCCAACATTGAAACCGTTACTTAATTGGATACCGCCAAGAAAATTCACTCCAAAGTCGGTTCTTTTTCGGCTTGCATCATTGTTATCCTCATCTCCAAACTTAATTTTTTGTGTAGTCGACTGGTCGGTAGTTTCGTTTTCGGTTTTAATTTCACCGGCCAAACCTACTGCTCCATAAGGTCCTGCGCCTAAAAACAAGTTGGTTCCAGTCGCTCCTAGCGGAATCTTTCCAACCAAATTTACAGGTACTTCAAGCCACATGATGTTTTCTTGTTGCTCAATCTTATTACCTAGGATAGTATTGTCGAAATATTCTGCACCCTTGCCTTGAAGAGACAAGCCAGGTTGAATAGAAAACATTTTTCCACCTAGAGGAAGATCGAGGTATCCTGTTATATGGAAATTAGTTGCATGGTCAGTTTCAGAATTTTCGGCATCATCAGCGCCATAACTGTACTTGGCTAAATTGACCCCAGCCTTTAATCCCCATTTTGTAGTTCCAACCGTTGATGTTTTAGTTGTCGTTTGTGCGTTTGCTGCTGCTCCACCTATAAGGAATCCAGCTGCCAGTAAGATTATTTTTTTCATAAAATTTCAATTTAATGTGTGAGCAGGGATGTTCAATGACCAGACCAAAATGTTAAGGTTCCATTTTGGCGTTAAAACACAATGATTTACAGAAGGAAAAATCAATTTTATTTTCAGAGTGGCTTAAAACTGATTGAATTTCTAGTCGGTTTGTCTAAAAAACCCTACAAACTTGAAGCAGAGAACGTATCGCCCTGATTTATATCGCCGGTTTCATACCCTTTTTTAAACCAACGCATTCGTTGAGCGGAGGTGCCATGAGTAAAAGCATCTGGGACTACACGACCTTGAGATTCCTTTTGTAATCGATCATCCCCAATTGCATTAGCCGCATTCAAAGCCTCCTCAATATCACCTTCCTCAAGAATATTCTTCATACGCTGAGCATGATGAGCCCAAACACCCGCTAAAAAATCTGCTTGTAGTTCGAGTTTAACTGATAATTGATTGTACTCTTCCTGACTTACCTGACCTCTGGCCTGATCCAGTTTAGCAGATGTACCAAGAATATTCTGAATATGGTGTCCAACTTCATGCGCCACAACATAAGCCATGGCAAAATCTCCGGGCGCACCGAAACGGTTTTGTAAGTCATCATAAAAAGACAAGTCGATATAAACTTTCTGATCTCCCGGGCAATAGAAAGGCCCGGTAGCAGAGCTGGCACTACCACAAGCAGATTGGACACTGTTAGTGAATAAGACCAAGGTTGGCTCTTTGTATTTACTTCCGCTTTCCGAAAAGATTTTATTCCAAACATCTTCAGTTTCGGCTAGGACAACCCCAACGAAATGGCCCTTTTCATCCTGCTTGGCATCAGTACTAAGCGGAGCTTCTTGTTGTGAACCGCCACCACTACCTTGTACCATTCCCAAAAGTTCCATCGGGTTTTGACCCGTAATTAATGAGAAAATCACGGCGATAATCGCGGTTAAGCCGCCCCCAATTGCTAATCCACCGCCACCGCTTCTTCTATCTTCTATATTGCCGCTTCCGCGTCTGCCTAGCCATTTCATATTTGTAAGATTTCTAAGTCAACATAAATTTGATCCTCTTTGTTTGTCTTTACAGCTTTGTAAAATAAACCTGCTTTGACGAGATTTAGCAGATTGTTATAGCGTAACTTAAATGAGGAAGAAAAGTATAAGGAGAGGTATTTCTAAGCGAGTATTGAGTATTTGATAACCTTTAGAAAATAAGCAACCTGAAATTACGCTCAATTAAATGTTAACCAAACTGTTAAATAAAATATCGGGACTGTATGTTCATATCCGATTTAGTAAGGTTCCAAGAGAGCTAAGGTATTTTTACCGTGATACCTATTATTGTAAAATAGCGCAATGGAAATATTTTATTCAGGATTATATCACTAAAGTAAAGTACAAAGTCATTTCATTCGACGGTGAGTTTGCTCCGGAACTACAATTTGCCCTCCCACACGCCTATTGGCATTACAAAAACGGAACATTAAAGCGTACAAATTCTTCAAAATTTACCAAAGAACTTTATTTCTTTTCGCCTGAACATCACGAGTGCTTTGATAAAAGAAGCAATGAAGGAAATTACAATTTTGATACCCCGCGAATTTTATATAGTCATGATTATGACATGTCGAAATGGGCACAGGTGCCGCTTAAAGAAACCTACAAAAACGACATTTATAAGTATGAAAAACCAACTTTAATAATCGCCAACCGATATAATATGGAATGGGATGGTCCGCCTATAAGTTTTTTTAGTATAGAACAATTGGAGTTTTTGATTTTAACTTTAAGTCCTTTTTATACAATAATATATAACCGGCCCCGGCCCCAAAACATTACTTCAGATAACAGTGATATTTATGATATGGAGGAGTACAGCTGGCTGCGTGAAAAATATCCGGAAGTGATATTGATGGAAGATCTCTATGAAAAAAACGAAGGGCAGGCAGCAAACTTCAATCATTTACAATTAATGGTTTATGCCAATGCAGAGAAATTTATATCCATTCATGGCGGTACAGCTACCCTGGCCAGTTATTTTGGGGGAGTAAATTTAATATTTTCAAGGCAAGGCCCGGAGCATCATTTTAGGTGTTACGAGAAGCTTTATCCAAAATTCTCTGGCGCGACTATTTTGCACGCAAAAACAGATGATGAAGTTAAAGCCTTTGTGAAATCTCACTTTGTCAAAAAAACGATCAATGAGCGAGGGTAACAAAGGTTATTGGTTAAAGTCTGGATTGATAAATATATCTCAAAATATTTCCAATCAGATACTAAGCTTTGGCAGCTTTTGGCTAATGGCCAGATTGTTTTCGAAGGAAGATTTTGGAGCATGGGGAATCTACATGCAAGCGGTAATTATATTCGAGCTATTCAGAAATGGTTTAATTCAAAGTGCCTTAATAAAGTTTTTATCAGGAACCGATAAAAGTGAGCATTCAAGTGTTGTCTCAGCCAGTTTTACTATCAGTGCTGCTCTTACATTAATTTGTATTATTGTTAATTTTTGTTTCATAGATTTTTTTGTTAATTCATTAAATGCTCCGCAACTAAAACCTGTTTTTTACTGGTTTAATTTAGTGTTTATTCTATCAGGTATTCTCACTCAGCTATGTTGTGTTGAGCAGGCTAATCTTCAATATAAAGGGGTGTTTCTTGTGAATTTCATTAGGCAGTTCTCCTTATTCGTTTATCCTTTATATTGCTTTTTTTCGGGCCATAGAATTGATCTTTTGGAGTTGGTGTATGTACAGATAATCAGTATGTCGGTTTCTGTGATATGCTCTTGGTTAATTGTGAAACGATATTTTTATTTCAGCTATACTTTCAACTGGGATTGGCTTAAAAAAATCTTTCATTACGGAAAATATGCTTTCGGAACCTCCATTAGTTCTCAACTATCCGGCACTATAGATCAATGGATGCTGGCCGGAATATTATCACCCGCAGCATCTGCATCGTTTAATACAGCTGTCCGCATTACAAATCTCATCAACGTACCTACCGATGCTGTAGCCACAATCGTTTTTCCTCAAAGTGCTAAAAGGATGCACAATGAAGGTAAGGAAGCCATAAAATATTTATATGAGAAATCTGTCGGAACGATATTAGCCATTTTGATTCCCAGCGTTTTGTTTATTTTCCTGTTCGACGAGTGGATCGTTTCTATGATAGCAGGTGGAAAATATGCTGATTCAGTTCCTATCCTTAACGTTACTCTGTTATATTGTTTACTTATTCCTTTCGGACGCCAATTTGGAACCATATTAGATTCTATTGGTAAAACCAATTTAACGTTTACCATTGTGGTGGTCACGGCGGTTACTAATTTGATTTTGAACTTTATATTTATAAAAAAATATGGCGTGATAGGTGCTGCATATGCCACCTTAATTTCGAACATTATAGGATTTATAATCGCGCAGGTAATTCTGTATAAGGAATTAAAAGTGAACGTATTACATTGTTTTATATATGCCTATATGTTCTATCCTGAATTTATTAATAAGTATATTTTAAAGAAAATATAATGATAGGCGTATATTTCAAAGGTCGGCTTGGAAATCAAATATTTCAATACGTTTTTTACAAATACCTGCAATCGCAAAGTAAGGGTAAAATTGTTTTTTTTACCAATCCTCACCATGCATACCTGGCTAAATATTTTGAGCTGGAAGATTATCAGGCATTAACATTTGAGTCTAAATTATATTCCATAGTAGCGAGAATTATTCCCAGGATAATTCCTTTCAGAAATATCTTTATACAAAATTTTGTGTATCCAAAGAAGATTGAATCTAAAAACTTTACTGTTTATAATGGGTATTTTCAAAATGATTGGTACTTAAATCAGTTAGAAAATAAACCAGCTTTAAATATCAAAACGAAGTATGTGAAGATGTTTGAGGATTTATATGGCGATATCTTTAATAGAGAAAAAACGATTGCGGTGCATATCCGAAGAACTGATTACCTCAAATACGGCAAACGCGATATCTCTTTACCTATTGAATATTTCAAAAGCAGGCTTGATGAAATTCTGGATTTAGACAGCTACAAAGTATTTTTTGTGAGTGATGACGTACCTTATGTAAAAGCTACGTTCTCTGAAAAACCCAATTTCATTTTTTCTACTCATGATGAAATTATCGATTTTCAGATTATCCAAAATGCGGATATTTCCATTATTTCGAATAGCAGTTTTGGGTGGTGGGCTGCTTATCTGAACAAAAAAGCCACACAAATTATTGCTCCTAAAAATTGGATGGGATTTCGGATAGGAGCAGAGCATCCGAAAGGTGTTATGACCGAGAAATTTACGTGGAAAGATGTTTAACTGGCGTAAAAAATATTTTCCAACCACTTATCAATCGAATAGTCTGTTTTTTCAAACTTCTCATTAATTGTAATACTATCCGGAAAGTTCATGTTTGATGTATCATACAGTGCCACTTGTTTCGGATTGTAACCAGACTCATTGGTAACGTATGAGTTATTCGTTAAAACCTTTTTTCCGTAGCCTAAAGCATCAATCACTCTCATGGAAATCCCCGACTGGGCGGTTGAAGAAAAATCTACTATGGTTTTAGATTCACAAAAGAGTTTGAAATATTCTTCACGTTTAAGTCTTCGGAACGAGATCAGTTTATAGTCGATCTTGTTCCCTTTAACCTTTTCTTTGAGATATTTAAACCAGCTCATATATAAATGCACTTTTACCGTATACTTTTTTTCTGAAGCAAACTTCAAGAAATTGAGCAGAAATTTATATTTCTCATCAGTATGATTGGAGCAAAAAATAAAATCGAATTTTTGTGGGATGTCTTTTATCTCCGAGTACTCATCCATGTGAAAAGTTGGAGCATAAGGTAGCTTCAAATCTGCACAATCAATATAATCAAAGCTTAACGTTCTATTAAAGTATGGTATCAGATATCGGTAATCCGAATCCCAAAACTTCACCGAATCCCATTGATATAGAATAGTATGAATACCGACGTTTCTGTTCTTAATCTCATCCATAAACCATCCCCGCATTTTGTATCCTCTTATAACTATGAGAATATCAAATGTTTGGTGAGATGTTTCTTGTAGAATTTTTTTATAATGCTTGTCTTGTCGTTTATCAAGAGAATCTGGAAAGAAGTTGGCTGCAATTACATGATTAAAAGATGTGTCTCTTTCGTAATAGAATGTTACATCCGCACCATAAGATTTTATCTTGTCATAAATAGCTTCACCATAATGATAAAACTTGCATGCTATAAATAATACTTTTTTACCAGCTAATTCTTGCCTAACACGTTCGATCATTACACAAGTTGCTTATAGATATCAAGGGTTTCCTTAAGCGATTTCTCTAGCGGAAAATCTTTCAAACGGCTTAGTCCCTTATTGATAAGGTCCTCTCTCAAAGCGCCGTCTGAGATAATTTTATCGAGTTTAGATACCAAATCATCAATGCTTTTAGAATCGAAATAAATTGCTGCATCTTTCGCTATCTCTCTAAAGCATTCTGTATCGCTTAATATCATTGGGCATGAGGCTGTAAAAGCTTCCAAAATGGGAAGTCCGAATCCTTCATGTAATGATGGGTAAACAAACGCAAGCGCGTTGGCATAAACATAGTTAAGCTCCGTGTCACTAACGTTTTTATGTCTGATTTGCTCGGTTAAGCCAAGCATTTTGATATACTCCAACTCCGCAACATCCATCGTTCCTCCCCCAGTTAATACAAGTTTAATCTCAGGGAAATTATTGTTTATCTTTTTGAAAGCATTTAAAAAAAGGTAAAAGTTTTTATATCCACTCCTGTCTCCCACAAACAATAAATATTTTTCCGGAAGATTTGATACCGCAGTAGTTTTAAACGGAGCACTTAGATCAATACCATGGTAAACCACTTCTATCTTTTTTTCATCTACGTTATTATACCTAAGCAAATCTTTTTTTGTCGTTTCCGAAATCGCTATAATCTTGTCAGCCCTTTCGATATTCAGCCTTTTATGAAATGTAAGTGAATCTTTTGCCCAAAAATATTCCGGCAGCCTCTCATAGGTCATGTCATGTATGGTAATAACCAATGGCTTTTTTAATTTATTGAAAAAGTAAGGATCGTAATAAGTGGGATGAAAAACATCGTATTCGTTCTTACTTAATAAGTATTCGCAGTAATATTTATTAAGCTTGTAGGCGTAGTTGGGATTCTTCAACAGGCGACCAATAAGTTGCGTAGTTTTTAGATCTTTTATATAATGATTATTCGAATACACAACCCCAAGCTGATACTCAAAATCAGGTAAAGTTTTAATCTTTTGGATGAGATTGGCGAAGTAGCGGCTAATACCACCGTACAGCTGTGTACTGAACTTTTGATGATCGTATAGTATTCGGATCATTAAGGTTTTTAATTTTTGATGCGTTTACGAATGGATGATCAGAAAGTTTCCACACAACATAGGAGCTAAGATAACCTTTAATCGCGTTTTTCGTATTCAAGCTGATTAAGATCAACAAAGCTAAAAATGGTGAGTAAGAAACTTGGTGATTCGCTATCAACGCGGGAAAATAATTTTGACTTCATCAGACTTATAGCCGCGTTGGCAGTAATCTTTTCCCATTCATATGATTTGACTTCAAATTATTTTAAAGAGCCTTTAAGGTTATTTTCAAATAACGAAAATTCAATCGGAGAGGTTGCAGTTGCCCTATTTTTTATAACCAGCGGCTTCTTAATCACTCAAAGTTATACGCGAACATCGAGTATTTCGAAATACTTTTACTCAAGGTTTTTAAGAATTTATCCGGGACTTATATGTGTGGTTTTGTGTACCGTTTTTATAATAGGCCCGCTACTCACTCAGTTAAGTTTTTATGATTATTTTTCAGATATCAAGACTTTAAAGTATCTTTTTAATCTTACTTCATTAAAAATCTCATTTCATTTGCCCGGTGTGTTTGCCCAAAATCCTTTTCCGATGGATGCGTTAAATGGAAGCTTATGGTCTCTGCCTTATGAATTACTTTGTTATATCGTAGTTGCTTTGATAGGCTCGTTAATTGAAAGAAAGTATTTAGTGGTCTTTATATTAACTATAATATCCTTCCTCTTTCTGGCATTAATGACCCCGGCAAAACTATTAATTTATGGCATGTACTTTTTGTACGGTGCGATGGTATATATTTATAGATATAAAATCAATTTAAATTTAAGTGTATTTGTCCTACTGTCAACCATACTCATAATCAATCTTGGATATAACCCATCCTCCATTCTAAAAAATGTTGTTAACGGGTTTTGTCTCAGTTATATTGTTATGTTTTTGGCAATTATAAAAAGTGCCTCATTAAATAATTTTTCAAGGTATGGAGACTTTTCCTATGGTCTGTATGTGTGGGCGTTTCCGGTTCAACAACTTATAGAGTTTTATTATGGTCTTGGACACTTTCAAAATTTCCTGATAAGTTCTGTTATAACTTTTTTATTGGCATATATATCATGGCATTTCATAGAAAAGCGATTCTTAAGATTGAAGGATAAACCTATATTCAATCCGGTATTCAGCATTATAAAAATGGATGTTTTCAAAAAAAGCTATAAAGCAGGTTAATAGCTATTAGTCAGGTATACTTGAATATAAAAGTTCTGAAAGCTCCTTAATTCGTTTTTCCCAAGTGTTTTCTTGAGCTATTACTAATCTTGCCTGTACTTTTTCTTTTGAGTCAGTTTCAATTTCCTGGTTTATAGCAGCGGTAAAGCTTTTAGCGTCTTCACAATAGTGAACTGTTTTTTTTGTGAAATCCGCTAAATCCGGATTAAAGTTAGTAGCGACAACAGGCTTACCGGAACCTAAATATTCAAATAGTTTTAAAGGGAAAATGGTGTTGCTTACTTCGTCTTTTTTAAAAGGGATAATCGCTACATCGAAACCCTTTAACACAGCAGGTAATTGTTGGTAAGGGAGCCGCCCGGTTAAGTAAATATTTGGTGTTTTGTAAAACCATTCAGGAATAAATTCGGGACTTTCCGGTCCGGCGAAAACAAAGCTTTTCTCCGGATTTTGCGCGGCAACTTCTCTTATAAGTTCGAAGTCTATTCTTCGTTCAATATTTCCAAAATAGCCAATTATGGGTTTTTTGAATGGAGTTAAACATTCAGCAATTTGTAAATCTATATCTAATGCTTTTTTACTGTGCGTAATATCTGCAGCATTTGGAATAAAGAACGTATTCGTATTGAATCCTTTTTTCTCATTGTAAAGCTGCTTGCTGGTGCAAATAACTAGATCGCTATTTTGAAGTAACGTTTGTTCGGAAATTACACCATGCTTTCTGTCAAAAGGTAAAATAAGTGGATCAACACATTGGTAAACCGTAAGAGCGGGGTTCAGAGGTTTGACAACATTAGGGTAATGAAAGTTGAAGGAATTTATGAAAATAAACTTGTCGATCTTTTCATTTTCAAGTGTTCTTTGTATTCGCTTGGCAATTATAGCCTCATTTATCTTAAGAAGTAGCCGATAGACCCTGCCTTCCGGTAAAAAGTTTATAGATAAAAGGGGAGGGGTAATGAGAACTTTAAGATTTGGTATTTCAGTAGATATTATACCATCCGATCTCGAAGCGAAAAATTCTCTTCTGCGATTAAATTCTGCTGTATTCTTATTTTTATAATAATCTTTCCATGTAAATGGGTTCTCAATAAAAAAAACAAAGTTATTTTCTGCAAGGTATTTTGCGGTTATATAGCTGGTAGATTCATACGGATTATCGAATTTGGTTGTACCAAGAATAAAAATGTATTGATTCGATAAATTCATTGAATCACCTTTTCCCAATTCGAAGTTTCAAAATTGTACCTTTTTAAAATCCTGGCTGGGTTACCTGCCGCTACCACATAATCGGGGATATTTTTGGTAACAATACTGCCTGCCCCAATTACCGAATGTTTGCCAATTGTAACTCCGGCCGTAATCACACAGTTCGCGCCAATCCAAACATTATCTGAAATAGTAATTAGTTTGGTACTAACCTTTTGCTCTTTAGGAGGGATGGTTATGTCTTCATAACCATGATTCAATCCGGATACTACAATGTTTTGGGCTAACATTACATTATCGCCAATAACAACTGGTCCAATAATAACATTCCCTATTCCAATAATGGTATTATTCCCGATCATAACATCTCCGACACCATTATTGATTGTTGAAAAGGCTTCAATCATAGAATTTTCACCTAGCTGAAAATTGTTGAATGGAAGAACATCCATTCGAGTGCGCCCCATAATTTTGGAACCTTTACCCTTTTTATGTTTAAAAGGATTTAAGAATAATTGAACCCAAAGCCTGGGGCGATACTCATTTTTAGGAATAAGACACCAATGCGCAAGCTTTTTTAATCGTGGGCTTCCTTTTATTCGATCTACTAACACGCTAATAACTGTTTTGGGGTGTCAATTTCTTTTAGTTGCTTTTCCTTATCAAGTTTCAATGTAATGTTTATAAGAGCTAAAAATAAAAAGAAATAAATACTTATCGGAAATTGCACCAAGGCTTCCTGCGGAAAGCTTCCAATATTTAAAGCGAATACAATCAGGGTCATCGCTAAACAATACGACTTTAATTCTGGGTCTTTAATTTCATAATAGTTTAAAATTCCCTGTCGGAGAGCAATAAAAAACATGGAGCAAAAAATGATCAATCCTATCCAACCTAGTTCAACCGCAACTCGGAAATAACCACTATCAGGCGGAAGCTGTGCCAGAAATGAATATGGAGCAAATCTTACACCCGAAGCCCCGGTTGATCCCAAACCTCCCCCAAATGGATGAGACTGAATATAGGGTTGGATCTTTTTCTGATTGTTTTTTCTCACTTTATAGGAAGCATCATCCGATGGCTTAAAGGCAGATTGAAATCTGTAAAGCGTAACGTTTCCGGTTGGAATGTTAATTAAAACAAACATAAATGCAGCGCCAACTATTCCAAAAGCCAAAACCCTTCGGTTTAAATTCATAATAATATAAAGGATGAGGGCTCCCGGCAGCAGAACATAAGAGGCGCGGGTTGCGGAATATAACATGGTTGTAGTAAAAAAGCACCCTAAGAAAAAGTATAGTGCCTTCTTTTTTTTGGTATTGGGGCTGGTAAGAACACAAATACAAAAAATAGTGCTGATAGCCATATTATATGAAAAGGCAACAGGGTCTGAAAAAATTGAAAATTTTCTCCATGTTCCGTTAATAAATAATAATGCCTGCACTAAAGGATCGTTAAAGGTTGCTTCTTCGAAGGCGAAAAAGCCAAAGTGCTCCTGTTTAAAAGCATTTAACGCACCTAAAAAAGATAAAAACATCCAAAGATTTAAGATGGTCCTTACAAAGGATATAGTATTGATGTAATAGCTAAATATAAAGTAGAGCAGAGCAACAAGAGCCCAGGATCGTATATTATAAACCCATGCCAGCCGAGATTCTGCGGTGGGATTCGCAACCTGCAAAACTAAATACCCTACCCAAATCAGTATGATAATAGCTAGCGGTGTTTTAAAAATTTTCCAGTTAGGACGAAATTTTTGATTCAAAAAGAAACCAAAAATTAATAGGACGTTTATTCCGTCGATTAAGGTGCCTAAAGTAAAGTTAATACCCATTCTATAAATCCACATTATGAAATAAGCGGAAACGAGCAAAATAATTATTCCCGCTCTTGGGTAGCCTACAATGACTCCCACAGTTGGTACGGCGATAAGCAGAACTAGTATGAGAATGGCATATTTCAGCCCGAATAAAGATAAAACAAGAGCAAAGCTGAGCGATAGAAGGATAAGAGAACCTAGTCCAAGCACGAAAAGAATTTTTGTAGAAAATCTTTTCTCAACCTTTTTTTCAGAGAAGTATCTAGATTGAACTTCGAAAGGTGCGCTTGCTATGCTCGGCAACACTCGCATCAGAGAAAGACAAGTTTAACGGCAAATCCAAATACACTTACAAAAACAAATACTAAAGCGACATACTTAATCAGATTTTGCTCATCTATTGGTTTGTCTTTGATGTAAATTTTATTCTTTTCTTGAGGCGCTAATTTCATTCAATTAAATATTATCCACACAAAAAATCAAGTTTTTTAATGGCGCTTACTGTCAGATCGGTTATTTGCATTTCGTACGTTGCTTAGAGATATTAGTTGGTAAAAAATGAACTTAGGTATCCCGATTAAAGAAGAATAAATTCTTTTATCAGGTTTTGAGGCCACCAGTGCGGTTATAAAACAAATTATAAATACCATTAATGCTGCAAGCCATACGAACCCCAAAAGTGGATAATAAATGAAATTCAGTATCATCATGATAACCGAAGAAATCAGGAATAGGAATAGTGGGGGACGTAATAAAGTTAAACCGAACAAAAACTGGTTCAAACTCGCATTTTTGAGCCCTTTAAATACCAACCCAAAACCAAATTTAAAATACTTGAACCATGTATTAATCCATCGTGCTCGTTGATTTACCAATTCTTGCGGACGAGCTGTTTTCTCATCGTATACAAGAGCATTAGGGGCAAATGCAATTCGCTTATTCTTTCCGACGATTAGCTTTTGAAGAACTTTATCAAAACCGGCCCCACTAATTTCTGTGGTGCCTAAGCAGTTTTTGTAAAGCTGAGTTGTAAAAGCCATACCCGAGCCTGAAAGTGTAGAGGAAGAGCCAAGGTTGAAGAGTAGTTTACAATCATAATAATGATAATAGATATCTCTTGCTGCATCCAGGCATGCATAAGTTGTATCGAGGTTTTTAGCTTCTCTGCATCCTTGAACCGCTTCAAACCCGTTTTGAAAAAAGATATTCAATTGATTTAAATAATCGGGATGAATAAGATTATCGCTATCTATTATTGTAATCCTTTCATGCTCTCGTTTAAAATTGTCTATTGCATAAAAATGCGATTTAATATTTCCGGCAAGTACCTGTTCTGGTTTTAAAAGAACTATACGATCATCGGTGAAGTTTAAAGTTGATGTATCGCAGTTATCTGCAACAATATAAACAAGGTAATTTTGATAATTCAAACGTAATACAGAAGCAACAACCGCTGGTAAAGTATTAACATATTGATAAGCAGTAATTATGATAGCGTAATCAGCTTCCGGAATTTCAGCATTAGAAATAAAAGTTTTTTTTCTTGAAAGAGAATGTAAAAAAAGCAGTATTAAAGGCGAAAGCAAGTGATATCCTATACTAAATTGGATTACTATCCAGACCGATATTAATACACTAAGCATTTTTATCTTTCTTGGATTTCTTAATTGGAGCAGCAGGAAATTTGTTGAAGACCCAACCGATAAATTTGTCTTCTATGCTTTTAATAAAAGAAAGTTGCTGGTTTTTTAAATCAGTAATATATTGTTTGTATTCAAAGACTCCAATCACTTTTTCACTAATCAGAAACCACTCTTTACTGGACTCTGTCTGCGTTAAAGCCGGAATCTCGATCAATATCAGGTCATATAAAGATTTAAGATATTCAAATCGTTTTAAAGTTGTTGCTTCGTCTGATAACTCTAACAAAGATCTACCGCCACCTTTATTCCCAAGTATAGTTATTGCTGATGTAGAATTCGTATCAGGGTTTAATTCACCTGTTTGAATAAAATCCTCCACATAAGAATTTGATTTTAGAGATTTAGTTAAACTTGGGTTTAGAAAATTCCCATCAATAACAAGAACTTTTTTGCTTGTAACTGCATAAGCATAAGCAAGATTTAATGTGAGAAAAGTTTTTCCTTCATTCGGGTCGAAGCTCACTATTGTCAGTACTTTCGAACCATTCAACTCATTGTTTAACTCTAATCTGATTGCACGTAATTGTTCCTTAAAATCTTGTAATTGAAAATCATTAGAAGAGCTGTTCCATAATTCATTAAAATTCAATTTTGAACTCGAAACAAGTTCTAATTGTCCAATTACAGGTAAGTTTGTGGCATTGGCTAATTGTTTGGCTGATTGTATTGAATCATCGAGGTAAAATAAAACGAATAGCACAACAACACAGAATACTAAACTAATTACACCGCTAAGAATGATTAGTAGCATTTTTTTTGAAGGTACAAGAGCACCAGGTGTAGCCTCTTGCGTAAATTTCAGCTTTGCTACAAATGTAGTTTGAAGGCTGGTATTATTGTACCGGTCAAGAATATCAAGGTATTCCTGACTCGCAATCTCGATGTCTCGTTCATAGCTCTGAATACTTGCTTCGAAAGGCACTAACCTCCTGAATTGCGCAAAAAGCTTATCATGTAGCCGACTTAAAGAGTTTACACTGCTTTTTGCTAAATCTAGCTCAGTCTGGAGCCCTATTTTTTTTGCTATCAGATCTTGTTTTACAGCTAAAGGATTGAAAATATAATCGTCTGACGACTCATTGATCTTGTTTGTAGTTAGAACCTGCAGAGAATCATACATCTTTTTATAAACAGGATCAAAGTCGTTATCGATATATTTATCACTTAAAGCCTTAGACTTTTCTTTATAATTGATTATATCAGAATTTACTCTCGATACGGTAGCTTCAAAGTATTTGCGATCCCTGGGGTTAAATTTATTATCTATTGAAGAGATAGCTCCTGCGAGTGATATAATTTGTTTTTGTGTTTCTGCCTGCCGGTTCTCCACCTCAATCATTTGGCCAAAAACGATTCGTGCTTGCTCTGGTAGGTTTAAAACATTATTCTGTATTTTATAATATTTTAAAACACTCATCTTATCATTCAAATCCTTCTGTTTTTTTGCCAGCAGACCCGATAAATAATTTACAGACTTCTCACCGGTTTTTTTAACAATGCTCGTGTAATATGCTATAAACTCTTTACAAATGGTGTTAACAGTAAATGATGATAGTTCAGAATTAGGTGATTCAAAAGTTATGTTAAGGTAATCACTTTGGGGTACACGAGATACAATCAACTTATCCTTAATGCTTCCAATATCATATTTCATAGATACATTTGTATACAGCACGCCGTCATATTCCAGGAATCCGCTATTGGCGTTGCCGCTTCCGAA
>JANMZB010000875.1:0-12137 GCA_031382725.1 Sphingobacteriaceae bacterium
TTGATTCACTATCTAAAAGTCGCTCGTCAAAAGCCATACAGATATTTCTTAAAAAAGCTTTGCCCAGTGTCGTGACTTTCAACTTATTATACTCAAACTCTACAAGTTTATCTTGTTCCAAAATGGCCAGCCGTTTAATTAATTGCAAATCGGCTTTGTTCATTTGAGTGTAGCCCTTGCACATCAGATTCGTAATCTCTCTGCGATTTGCCAGGTCTCTTTCTGTAAGAACATGACCTTTCATTAATGGAAAATTACCATCAGTAACTTGCTTTAGGTAAACCGACAATTGCTTGGCATTTTGAGCAAAAGCGTATAAGCTATCGCTTATCGAAGAAACGCCGAGTCCGATAGAAAGCTGTGTATATTGGTCTGTATATCCCATGAAGTTGCGATGCAGGGTTCCGGCTTTAGAGGCTTTATATAGTTTATCAGTTTTTAGTGCAAAGTGATCCATGCCAATGTCTTTGTAACCTGCTTCGATTAACATTTTTCGACCTTTTTCATACAAGGCTCTTTTCTCGCTGTCTTGTGGCAGGTCGGCTTCATTAAAATTCCGCTGACCGGGTTTTGTCCATGGTACGTGCGCGTAACTGTAATAGGCAATGCGATCTGGATGAAGTTTAATCACCTCATTAATGGTGTTCTCAACGCTTGATATTTTTTGCAAAGGCAAGCCGTAAATCAAATCATAATTGATAGACGTGTAGCCCAGTTGCCTGGCCTGGGTGGTAACCTGCTCTACCTGCTCTACACTTTGCTTACGATTAATAATTGCCTGAACTTCCGGATCGAAATCCTGAATGCCCAGACTCAAACGTCTGAAACCGAGTTGATATAATGTTTTTAAATGATCGTAAGTAGTATTTGCAGGATGTGCTTCGAAAGAAAACTCGGCATCATTTACAGTATCAGCCGACGAAAGAATTCCTTTAATTAACTTTTCAAGGTTTTCATGGCTAAAAAAAGTTGGTGTTCCGCCTCCCAAATGAATTTCCCGGATGCGAGGTTTGGTTCCTAATACGCGGCAATACATCGCCCACTCTTTCAAAACCGCCTGAATATATGGTTCCTCAACACCATGATTCTTTGTAATCCGTGTATTGCAACCGCAATAAGTGCATAAGCTCTCGCAAAAAGGGAGGTGAATGTAAAGACTAATACCCTCTTCCGCACTTTCCTGATAAGATCTTTTGACAGTATCAAGCCACTGTTCCCGGCTCCAGCTTTCGGTATCCCAGCAGGGCACCGTTGGATAACTTGTATATCTTGGAGCTGCTACATTATACTTTCTAATCAGATTGGAATTCATGCTGAAAGAAAATTAGGGGTTACCTTCATTAATTCAGCTTCGAGATCCGGGGAAACGCTATGGTTCTTTTCGGCTTCCCACAAATCCAGATTTCTGATCGTTTTTTCAGAAATGATCTGCAAAGCTTCTTCAGTTAAAAAAGCCATATGCGGTGTTAACAGTATTCTTGAATGTTGTATAAGTGCTTTAAGGAGTGGGTCGCTTAGTGGCTGGTGGCTGTGATTAAAGAAGAAAATATTATGCTCAAATTCATATACATCCAGGCCCAGCTTTGAAATTTTTTCGTTTTGAAGACTGTCAAATACATCCTTCGAATTAAAAATTGCACCTCTGCTTACGTTGATCAAAACCACTCCATCCTTCATCTTTTTGATGGTTTCGGCATTTACCATGTGATGAGTACTCGTGTTTAAAGGAACATGGAAAGAAATAATATCCGATTGGTTCAGCAATTCATCGTACGACACCTGGCGGGCTCCGCAGCTAAGGCAATAATCACTTAAATTCTCTGTGTCGGCAACCAAAACTTTGGAGCCAAACCCTTTGAGAATTTTTGCCAGCGCTTTCCCTGTTCTGCCCAAGCCAACAATACCAATGGTTTTATTACTTAGTGTTGTGCCAACAAGATTATTCAAACTAAAATCATGTTCCAGCATTTGGTTATGCGCCGGAATAATATTCCTCGAAAGAGCAAGCATTAAAGCCAGCGCATGCTCGGCGATAGATTCTGGTGAATAGGCGGGAATGTTGGCTACTTTAAGGCCGAGTCTTTGTGCTTCTAATAAATCGATATGATCTGTACCGGTAGATCTGGTTGCTATATATTTAACACCCATCTCTTTTAATTTCAAAAGTATTGGCGCAGATAAATCATCACAGGAAAATACTAATACGGCATCTTTCCCTTTTGCGTAAGAAACAGTATCAACACTTAACCGATTGGATATAAGTGTAATCTCATGCCTCTTATTATTTGCTTTAATAAGAAGCTCCTTCTCGCACACCTTACTGCTATATGCAACTGCTTTCATACTAATTTGATTTACATCAAAAGTAGCGGGAAGCTTAGGGCGAGGGTATGAGGTTAGTCAAAAGCAAAAATGATTTTCGTCACTATTGCTTTATTTTGCGAAGTTTTTCTACGGATAAAATCTTTATTGTGCTGCCTTCCTTTTCGATGAGTTTTTCATCTTTAAAATCGGCTAATGTGCGACTTATGGTTTCATTGGCTGTACCAACCATAGCTGCCAAGTCGTCTCGTGATACTTTAATTTCGCAGCTTCCGGCAGATGACCCCTGGAATTTTTCTGCCAGGTTGATCAGCGCATCGGCAACTCTTTTACGAACCGAATTGTAAGCTAGTTTTAAAAGCTGTTCTTGTTTTTCCTGCAGGTTTCCAGACAATAATTCGATGAATCTTTTAGCAATTCCGAGATCTTTAAACAAGAGTGCGTTAAATTCATTTCGGGGGATGAGATACAGCTGGGCAGCATCGATCGCTTCGGCATTTTCGGGGTATGGAGTATTCAAAAGAACAGATTCATAACCAACAAAATCGCCGGTGGTAAATATTCCGCTGATGATTTCCCTGCCATCCTGATAAACCATATACGTGCGCACCCGGCCGCTTTTAACAAGGTAAACATTCATGGGCTGGTCGCCATCCATGTAAATGCTTTGCTTCTTTTTATACGTTCTAATCCGGCTGTTAATAGAAAGGTCGTTCAATAATTTAGCAGAACGTGCCTCATCAAGTAAGCCCTCGAACGAAGCGGCATTGCCTGCGTTTTTACTTGCCCGATCGCGCTTTAGTAACCGACTTTCGATGGCATTCAACAATTCCATGTCATCAAAAGGCTTAGTCAGGTAATCGTCGGCACCCATCTCCATGCCCTTTCGCATATCGGTTCGTTCTGCTTTTGCCGTGAGAAAGATAAAAGGAATATTCGCGGTAGCTTCGTTTTTGTTAAGTAAGTACAACACGCCGTAACCATCTAATTCGGGCATCATAATATCGCAAAGAATAATATCCGGAGGGTTTGTCTGGGCTAACTCTACTCCTTTCTTACCATTCTCTGCAGTGAGGACAGTAAAGTCCGCCAACTCTAAAATTTCGGCCGTACTTTCTCTGATATCCTGATTATCTTCTATAAGCAGTATAGTTCTTTTCCGATTCATTCGTTTTTAAAGATCAAAGAAATAGTTGTTCCCTTATGCTGGGCACTTTGACAGACAACACGGCCGCCCATAAGTTCGATATAACGTTTAACAATATTTAATCCTAAGCCCGTTCCCGGGATATTACCTGTATTATGCGCTCTAAAAAAAGGCTCAAAAAGACTTTTTTGCTCTTCTTCCGGAATACCGATGCCATTATCTTTTACCGTAATACAAACTTCCATATCATTAATTTCGGTATTGAATTCTATAAAAGTATTTTCTCCGGAATATTTTATCGCGTTTGATACCAGGTTGACAGCGGCGTTTCTTAGAAGTGCCTGATCTAAATATACCTCGCTGGTAGCGCCGGTATGCTGAAATACAATATGCTGATTCTGTTTTGCGATCAGCTGCATCTCTTCGATAATATCTTCAGAGAACTTAACCAGATCAAAATATTGCAACTCAGCTTCGGTCTTGCCCGCTTCTAATTTTTCTAGCGATAAAAAATCATTTAAAATCCCCGTTAAATGGCCAACCGAGTTTTTAATCTTTCCGGTATGCTTTATGATATTTTCCGGATCGGTTTTTTGAAGATACTTTTCGATCAATGATGCAGAGAGCTGAACCGAACTTAAAGGTGTTCTGAACTCGTGAGATGCCATCGAAACAAAGCGTGTTTTTAACTGATTAAGTTCTTTTTCCTTTTTCAGGGAATGGCTTGCTTCATCTCTGGCTTTTTCAAGCTCCACCACTAAATGCTGTAGATTTTGGGTGCGATCAATTACCTTCGCCTCCAGTTCTTCGGTATACTTTCGTAATGCTTCTTCAGCATCTTTTTCTCTCGAAAGATCATGAATAAAACCTGTGTAAATTTTTCGATTCTCATACTCAACCTCGCTCACAGCTAACCTGAAAGGGAAAGTAGTTCCATCTTTCTTCAATCCACGTACCTCGCGTCCAATTCCAATTATTCTTTTCTCGCCGGTGTTTTGGTAACGCTGCAAATAACCGTCGTGAGCGCTGGTATCGGGTTCGGGCATTAATACCGATATATTTTTACCCGCAAGTTCTTGCACATTCTGAAATCCGAAAAGGCTTAATGCTGCAGGATTCATGCTTTCGATGACACCCCGATAGTCGATTGTAATGATTCCGTCTATTGCGGTATCAATTATAGCGTGCAAAAGTTTGTGCCTATCCATCATTTCAATTATACAAACATACCTCCATTTGACTGGCTTTTCACGCAATATAAGGAAGAATTTAATTTGAAAACCCTGATGAAGATCATGTTTTAACCTGATGACTGTTATGTTTAGGCACAAGATATCGAGTAATATTTGCATGAAATAAAACATCAAAACCATGACAACTGTAATAGAAGATAACGAATTGACTACCGAGCTTCAGGAACTGTATTTAAAAAGCAAAGAATGGCTATCGGATCTTGAATTTCAGGCTGAAGGGCTGCTGTTTTTAAGAAAACTTTTTAACCGAAATTTAAAACGGTTTTTAAAAGACGACTCTTTTGAACTAATAGCTCAAATAAGTATTAGCGCAGTAAAAATTGAAGAAGCCAACTCTGATTTAAAAAACAGGATTGTTGATTACCTTCACAACTTTGAACGTCTCATGATTCAGCCTGATATCAAAATTGAACTTGATCTAATAGAGACAAACAACAAGCTAACAACTGATTTTTATACAATTGAGAACAATTATGAGTTATTTAAAGAAAGTGTCTTCGACCTAACCAAACCACTGTTGAAAGAGAGCAAACGATAATATTGAATGACTAAAACGATTTTCATCGCATCTTCAGAGCCGTACAGCGGTAAATCAATTATTGCTTTAGGGCTTGTAAATATGCTTCTTGGAAAAGCAAAAAAAATCGGATATTTCAAACCCATTATTAACGATATCTCATCGAAAAAAAACGATGTTCATATCGAAACCATCATCAATCATTTTAAACTGCCAGTAAGTTTTAGTGATGCCTACGCTTTTACTTTACAGGATGCCATGCAGCACCTTGAACATAAAAGTCAGGGTGAGATGATCGACACCGTTATCAACAAGTTTAAAAAACTTGAAGAAAACTATGATTTTACCGTTTTGGAAGGAAGTGACTATAGTGGAGAAAGTACGGCGTTCGAATTTGAGACCAACGCCCTAATCGCTAAAAACTTAGGTGCTCCTGCTATTCTGGTTGTCTCGGCTGAACATAAATCTACGGAACAGGTCGTCCAGTCTGCCATAAACTTTATAAGAAATTTTGAAGCACGCGATATAAAGGTGCTTGCAATGGTGATTAACAAGCTGGAACCTGAAAGTTTGGAAGCAGTACGGCGGGCATTGGCAAGTCAGCTATCGGTTCAAATTGTTTTAGCAATAATCCCTCTCGATAAAAACTTGCAAAGCCCCACTATTAATGATATTTACCAAAATCTGGATGGGGAACTTTTATTCGGAGCCGAATATCTCTCAAATCAGGTAGACAATTTTATTACCGGAGCCATGCAGGTTCCAAATTTTCTCAATCATATTAAAGAAAACGTTTTAATTGTTACTCCCGGCGACCGGGGTGATATTATACTGGCGGCTCTACAGGCCAATATTTCAACCAGCTATCCAAAGGTTGCAGGCATTGTTTTAACGGCAGGATCTCGACCCGAAGAACCTGTTACACGTCTGATCGAAGGCTCTCAAAATATTATTCCCATTATTTCTGTGCAAACCGGAACGTTCCAAACCATCACGCAAATAGCAGCTGTTAAAGCCAGTATTACACCTGATAACGCTAAAAAAATTGAACTGGCAATTGATACATTTAACAATTATGTTGATGTTTTAGCGTTGGATAAAAGCATCATTACCTATCAGTCGGATACGATTACACCGCATATGTTTCAATATCAGCTTTCGAAATGGGCAAAAAGGCAAATCAAAAAAATTGTATTGCCCGAAGGTAATGATGACCGAATTTTAAAGGCAGCCGCACGCTTAACCAGCCAGGAGATTGTTACTATTATTTTGCTTGGCAACTCTACAGAAATCACAGCTTCTATAAAGCGTCTCGGATTAAATCTAGATAGCGAAAAGGTGCAAATCATCGATCCGGCTAATTCTGAATATTATGAAACCTATGTGGAATCGCTTTTTGAGTTGCGTAAAGATAAAAATGTAACCCACGAAATGGCACGCGATTTAATGACCGACGTTTCTTATTTTGGAACCATGATGGTTTACAAAGGTCATGCAGATGGAATGGTTTCGGGGGCAACTCATACCACTCAGCATACCATAAGGCCTGCATTGCAGTTTGTTAAAACCCGTCCGGGGATATCTACGGTATCATCTATCTTCTTTATGTGTCTTGAAGACCGGGTTTGTGTATTTGGAGATTGTGCGGTTAACCCGAATCCAACGGCAGAGCAATTAGCTGAAATTGCGATCTCATCTGCAGACTCCAGTAAACGCTTTGGTATAGAGCCCAGAATTGCGATGCTTTCTTACTCTTCCGGAAATTCCGGCGCGGGTATGGAGGTAGACAAGGTTCGAAGGGCAACGGAGATTGTAAAAGAACAACGTCCGGATTTGAAAATAGAAGGCCCGATACAATATGATGCCGCGGTAGATCCTGTCGTTGGCAAGCAAAAAATGCCAGATTCTAAAGTAGCCGGACAAGCCAGCGTTTTAATTTTCCCGGATTTGAACACCGGAAACAACACCTATAAAGCCGTTCAACGCGAAACCGGGGCACTCGCAATTGGGCCTATGCTTCAAGGGCTTAACAAACCCGTAAACGATTTAAGCCGGGGCTGCACTGTTGAAGATATTTTTAATACCGTAATAATTACCGCCATACAGGCGCAAGAACAACAAGATCTATGAACATTTTAGTTATCAACTCCGGCAGCAGCTCTATAAAATATCAGCTTTTTAAAATGCCTTCGCCAAAGCCAATTTGCAGCGGTCTTGTCGAGAGAATAGGTTTGCCTAATTCTGTTATCACACATAAAGTTGATCTGAAAAACAATCAGGAATCTGTTAAAATCATATTAGATCTGAAGGATCACGAAGAAGGGATGCTGAAAGTTGGCGAACTTTTAACTAAGCCCGGCATTGGCGTAATCCAGAAACCTGATGAGATAGAGGTGGTTGGCCACCGCGTGGTTCATGGAGGCGAATGCTTTTCAAAAACTACTGTGATTACTTCCGACGTAAAAGATGAGATTCAAAAGCTTTTCGCACTGGCTCCTCTTCATAATCCAGGGCATTTTCAGGGAATCTCGGTATGCGAAAAAATATTTACAAAAGCGGTTCAAATAGCAGTTTTCGATACAGCCTTTCATCAAACAATGCCTGAAAAAGCCTTCCGTTATGCAATACCAAGTTCGTACTACAAAAAATATGGAATCAGAGTTTATGGCTTCCATGGCACCAGTCATAAATACGTAACCGGCCAGGCGTTAAAACACCTTGACAATCCTAAGGCAAAAATTATTACGATTCATTTGGGAAACGGATGCAGCATGGCTGCTGTAGATGGAGGCAGGTGTGTTGATACCAGTATGGGTTTAACGCCCCTAGACGGATTGATTATGGGAACCCGTTCGGGCAGTATCGACGCATCGGTAATATTTCATTTGATAGCTGAGATTGGATATTCTATAGACCAGGTAAATGAGTTATTAAATAAGCAAAGCGGTATGGTTGGCCTTACGGGATATAGCGACATGCGGGATGTGCGAAAGTCGATGAATGACGGCGATGAAATAGCCAAGCTGGCGTACGACATGTACGCTTATCGGATTAAGAAATTTATTGGTTCTTATGCGGCTGTGCTTAACGGACTTGATGCTATTGTTTTTACCGCAGGAGTTGGCGAAAACGACAGGTTAACCCGTGAGCTGGTTTGTCAGGATCTTACCTTTTTAGGAATTGAGCTCGACGCGGATAAAAACGCTTTGCCAGGAATCGGAATCAGGGAGATTGGTTCTACGAAAGCGCGAACTAAGATTTTGGTTATCCCAACAAACGAAGAATTGGAAATTGCTAATCAATGTGCTGAACTTTTATCATATCAAAAAGCTGTAACGAATTCATAATTTGATTTAACCTCACCTTCAGCAGCAAAGTCATTTCAATTAATGATTAAAGTCATTTAAAAAGCCTTGGTAGTCAGCGACATTTATGATATAAACTTTATATCATGAAGACTATCCTCGTACTAACCGATTTCTCCATCAGGGCGGGATATGCCGCCGAATTTGCATTGCAAATTGCACTTAACACTAAGTCTGATATTCTGTTATGCCATGCTTTAGAACTTAATCTTACTGCGGGCAGTGCTCCGGAGTTTAGCTGGCCTGTCGCCGATCATTTGCTCCTCAAAAAAGAAACAACTGTTGAGCTTAAGGAGCAGGTTAAGCACCTGAAAGATTTGCTACCTAAAGATTCTGAAGCATTTAAACCCTTTATTACCTATACAACCGATTATGGTCTTTTAGCACAAACTGCAGAAAATTTAATCTCCGTAAATCAGATTGACCTGGTTGTTATGGGTTCACATAAATCTACAGGCTTAGCAAGGTTTATATTAGGCAGTCACACACATACAGTTCTAGATAAGTTGAATTGCCCAATACTGCTTGTACCCGAAAGTCTGCAATTTAGAGGGATAAAAAATATTACGTATGCTACAGATCTCACATTCAATAATGATAAAGTGATTAACTTTCTTAAGCAATTAGCAAACCCATTTCGCGCAAATATTTCAGTCAATCATATTTTACCACTAGCCTCTGATTTAAAAAAAGCAGGAGAAGACGATGGTATTTTAATAGTCGCACATACTACTCCAGATACGCCGGTATACTACCATTGCATTAAAAACAACAATGTAAAAAACTGTTTATTAGATATTGCAGGCCGGGGACAAGTGGATATTTTAACCCTGGTTCACAAACGATATGATTTTTTTCAAAACCTTATTCATAACAGTTTAAGCAAGCAATTAGCGGATAATGCTTTAGTGCCGCTATTGGTACTACCATATTCATTCAGCCTTGATGAAAATGTTATAACAAATGATGAATTAGATCATTTCTGTTTTGACGCAGGGAATTTGAGGTAAAACCCTTACGAACGCTAATAGAAAGGTTGCCTTCACGAGACAGCCTACTACTAAACAACGATGCCAACAAGTAAAAAGGCAGCAAATGCTGTGGGGAGTTGTTTTTCATTCTAATGGATTTGGGTTAGGTAATATGATTATCTGTTTTTCAATCAAAAATTCTATAAGCATGTTTGCCAGACACAGTGGCCAGACTTCCTCCTCATCCGTAGCAAACCTATAAGAGAGATTAACTTTCAAAATATTTTTATTTTCGAAGAAAGTGCCTCCTACTGGTTTTAACTTTTCAATCTGTTTCTGAATAGAGGAAGGTAGATTATAGGTTAATACTGTATCTAAGGTTTTGTCCAGACGAATAACATAACCCTTACCTGAATATCCGGTGTAATACGATGTACACGGGTCAACACCTATTATAGACATCGAATCCATATCTTCATTTTGTTGCTTTTGGCAACTAAAACACATCAAACCAAATGCTAATGATAAACATGCGAGGCTAACTAAATTTTTCATAGACAAAAAGATTAAGTTGTGAAGATTATTAAACAATACGTTTGGTAATTACAATACGCTACAAATTCCTGACTCAATAAAGTTAAATATTAAAATAAAGTGACCTTCTGATACAGCCTTTATTGTACTATCCAATAATCTTCTTTGTAAACTCATTTAGTGTTCTAAATCACTTTATTTAACACTTCATATCATTCTCTACCCTTTTTTGCCGCAATACTTTTGGTGTATAATAATTGACAACAAATCCAAAAGGCATGAAAACTTCCAGCTCCAACTACTTACTAAAACCAGGGTATCTAACCAGGTTCTTAACCATTATAGCAGTTATTTTTCTGGCATCATTTACAGAAAATATGCAAGGGCAATATCCTTATAAGATAGTACCGAGTTCGCAAATAAAAGTATCAGGCACCTCCAATCTACACGACTGGACCATGCTTGCCAGCAGCTTTACTTGCGAAGGAAATTTTACAGTAAAAAATGGACAGCTACAAGACTTGAGCGCACTCAGCTTCGCTTTACCGGTCAAAAATTTAAAAAGCAAAGAGGAACTCATGAACACAAGGACTTATAAAGCTTTAAAAGCGGATGACCATAACAAGATCATTTTTAAGCTCACCCAGGCTTCGGTAATTCCTCAACAAAAGATTATTAAAGCTACCGGGAATTTAACAATAGCCGGGGTTACCAACCAGATTGCGATGCAAACAGCTTATGTACTAAATGCTGATGAAAGCATCACCTGTAAAGGTTCGAAACTAATTAAAATGAACGACTACGGGATTAAGGCTCCAAGCTTTATGATGGGTGCTTTAAAAACAGGAAATGAAGTCACTATTGATATCCAATTAAAATTTAAGAACTAGAAATCAATCTCACATATATTAAATACAAATCTCATGAAAACTACACTACAAAAACTCTTAAAAACAGCGCTTATACTCGTATATATGAGTCCTGTAATTATTTACGCGCAAACCGAAGATGCTGAAAAGACGCAAGTAGCCAACCTTAGACCTTATGACCAACGCGGAATTAATGTCTTCGAATCACCGAAAGACACAAATGCTGTTTTTAACGGTTTAAAAGTAAACTGGGGAGCCGGTTTCACTCAATCATTCCAAAATTTAAAACACGAAAACACCGCAAAAAATCTATATAAAATCACCCCCGGATTCAACACCGCCAATGCCAATTTATTTATGGATGTTCAACTGGCAGACGGCATCAGGTTAAATTTAACCAGTTATTTGTCTTCACGCCACCATAACGAAACCTGGGTAAAAGGCGGTTATATTCAATTTGATAAGCTGCCGTTTAAAGGTCAGATCTGGGAGGATATCATGAAGGTGACCACGATCAAAATTGGACACATGGAAATAAATTATGGCGACCAGCATTTCCGCAGATCAGATGGCGGACACACACTTTATAATCCATTCATAGAAAATTATATTCTTGATGCATTCACAACCGAAATTGGAGGTGAAGTATTGGTACGAAAAAATGCCCTTTTTGGAATGCTTGGCGTGTCAAACGGAATGATCAAAGGAAATATAGACAGCCTGATCGCTACTCCACAGGATGCGAATGTTCATAAATCTCCTGCGATTTATCTAAAAGGAGGTTTCGACAAACAACTGTCACAAGATTTACGTGTGCGCTTGTCAGCATCTTACTACACAAATAAAAGCTCTGGCGGTCAAACCCTATATGCAGGGGACCGCACCGGCTCAAATTACTTCATGACCTTAGAAAAAACAGGAAGCAGCGCCTCAGCGCAATTTACTTCTGGCCGCGTAAATCCGGGCTTTAGTAAAAAGGTTGATGCGATTCAGATTAATGCATTTGCCAAAATGAAAGGCCTGGAATTCTTCGGCACGTATGAAACAGCCAAAGGAAGAACAAAAACCGAAACTGATGAAAGAAAAGCAAGTCAGTATGCTGCCGATGCTATATACAGAATTGGTGCGAAAGAAAACCTTTTTATAGGTCTTAGATATA
>JANMZB010000914.1:0-1095 GCA_031382725.1 Sphingobacteriaceae bacterium
TCATTGAGTGTCTGTGAAATAGGATGCCCACGTTTCTTTTTTCTTGACGAGTATTATGCTGGATGACATATTCCTTTCTAAAATTGAGTGTTCTCCAGGTGTTTCCTGAATTACAAAAATTCGATCTTCGATAGATGTCAATTCACACACTTGCAATATTGGAATCGACACTTGTACTCGATTATTCTTGTTGTTACTACTAATCTTTTTGTATTCGAGATTCCATTTCACAGTTAAACATGAATCTTCAATTGAATGGTTTTTGTATTCACAACAATGAATTATGCATTTGATTTCGTTATCATTCTTAAAAAACCCTAATATTTTTGCGGGATAATATCCTTCTGGGTAAGCCGTCTGTATATTATGTTTGTCGTTAAATTGCTTTCGTCGATAGTCAATAATCGTCATATCATATTTGACCATACACCAATCGAACCATGCTCCCAACCCACGATAATTCGGATGTGATCGATATATTTCATTTTTGTGATATATTTCCGTAAACACTTCCAGTTTAGCGATTCCGTTTTTTGGCAGAAATATCTCGAAATGTTTCAATAACATTTCTGGAATAGTACATGGAGTACTTGTCATCCATTTTATGATTGCTCGTGACATACTATTAATTCGTACCTCATAATCGGGTTTATTTTTTACAAAATATGTAATAGGATTATTGGGAATATTCATTGTCACATCTGAGAATGTGCTATCATTTGATGAAATTGATTTTTCGTCATCTATTTCATTGTATTCCAAATCTTTAATTACACATCGTTTTGCTTTATCAAAACATTGTTGTTGATAAATTCTATCTCCTAATTGACGTGTAAATATTTTCGGACCTCTTTTCTGGGTTGTCTTTGCATTAATTTTCCCAACATGTATTAATCTATTTTCCATGATTCCTGTATCAAAATTCTTGGGTGAACCGTATTTATTAACATCGTATGGTATATGCATTAATTCATGAAACTTTTGAATTTTCCAACCATTCCCCTCTTCTCGTGGTAACGTGAATTTTACTTTATTTAATAGTACTGTAACTGATTTAAGTAATTGCTCGATTGAATGTGATTCATTCCATTTTAT
>JANMZB010000916.1:0-1169 GCA_031382725.1 Sphingobacteriaceae bacterium
AACAGTACGCGATCCGCGATCTGCATATGTTGTTTTCGAAATGCAACCAAACGGAACATTCGTTTGATCTGCATTGTATATATTTTCCGGCTTCACACCAATCATATTACAGTATGATATGATGTGTTTACGGAAATCATCAATAATCGAGTCATCATACTTATTATTCTGTGCCGTATGAGTTGAACGGCGGAATGTCACTTCCCACCGGTCCAATAGACGCGCAATACGCTTTCGTAATGCCTCGCTGGACAAACCAGAACAACTTATAGGGTCAATTCTCATCGTCTCGATTTTAAGTTGCTGTCCTGACACCGACAAATTTTGACTTCGTCGATTTAAGTAATAATCATGAATCTTTTGCACTGTCTCAGGAGGAAATCCATCTTTCCTCCCACCACCAACAACCCTACTTTTCTTATTTGTATGAATTCTTCTTAGTATCTTCAATTTGTTGACATCGTCAGTTCCGTCAACTATAGCGTTGACGTTCGCAAAGTTGTTCTTCCACGTGCGTAGTTGTTGTGACTGCACATGGTACTTCTTGGCTATTCGGTTGACGGCAGTTGTGCCATCAGCCTTGAACGCCTCTGCTACAATATCTCTCTTTTCAGCTAAGCTGTAGGAGAACTTCTTCTCAAGTGCGGACTTTGACATCGTCATAATATCAATAGCTTGATGTCGATTGAGGTATGATATCTGTCACGGGAGAAAAAATTCGCGGATGCAATAATAGATAATTGGTACTTGTACTTGGTACTTTTCTACATTGTACTATGAAAGATGGTGACCAGCTGGTGGTTGGTTGTCATTTGCGAACTGTGTCTTGTAAACTGGTGCACAAAACTCCCACCCAAAAAGTGAGCGTGCACTGTAGGAGTAATGCAAAAATAGCAGTTGGTGTCTAAATATTGTCATTTCTTGCCAACCAACCGCCCGTTGGAGATAATTTTAATATGGTTAGAAATCTCTAGACGCGCACTTTTTGACAGATGTACTTAGAGTCCATAGAAAAAAATAAGGAAAAGCGGACGAAATAATAGACCTCCTTCTAAATAATATTTTTTTAGCTTGTGTTAAAAACAGGGTCTACAATTGCGTCCTTCACGGTAAATATTGTCCACTATCCATGGGCCAGAGTGGTATATATTAGCAGGCAATAAGAGTGT
>JANMZB010000936.1:0-14622 GCA_031382725.1 Sphingobacteriaceae bacterium
TCAGCTTAGAACAAGCTTGGGACTTTTTCTCTTCCCCTTTAAATTTGGCCAAAATCACTCCGAAGAAAATGGCTTTTATCATCACTTCTGATTACACAGCCGGACAAAAAATGTACGAAGGCATGATCATCACTTATAAAGTTGCGCCATTATTAGGCATCAAACTAGATTGGATGACTGAAATAACCCATGTTAAAGACGGAGAATATTTTATTGACGAGCAACGCTTTGGCCCTTTTAAATTTTGGCACCACGAACATCATTTTAAAGCTGTGGATGGTGGTGTGCTGATGACTGATTTGCTTTATTATGAGATCGGTCTTTCAGCGATAGGATGGCTGGCAGGTGAATTGTTCGTTCACAAGAAAGTAAAGCAAATTTTTGATTACCGGTATAAAACTCTTGAAAAATATTTTAAGCGGAGCGATGTGTTAGCTTAATAATCATCAACACATTATTTATCTATCTAATAACAAACTTATGGACAGCATTAACAAAAACCAACCGGAAAAAAATTATGAAGATTTAAATAGCAGCGATGCCATCAAAAAGATTAAGGAACTGATAAAAAGCGCTCAATCATGCTTTTTTAGCACAACTCCCCTATCGGCAACTTCAAGTGGCACTCGGCCAATGAGCGTACAAAAGACAGACGACAATGGAGATCTCTGGTTTTTAAGTTCAAACGATAGCTTCAAGAACCAGGAGATTCAGTCGAACCCTGAAGTGAAATTACATTTCCAAGGATCTGCCCATTCAGATTTTTTATATCTGAAGGGCATGGCCAGTATTACTGAAGATAAAAACATCATAAATGAATTATGGGAACCAATATTGAAGGTTTGGTTCACCGAGGGTAAGAACGATCCTAGGATTTCAGCTATAAAAGTTTCTCCATCCTCTGGATATTATTGGGATAACAAACATGGAGATGCAATTGCCGGTATAAAAATGCTTATTGGTGCATCGATAGGGAAAACGCTGGATGATTCGATTGAAGGAAAGATTAGGATATAATCTATGGGAATATTCCTCTATTGTTGGTGTCCAACCAACAATCTGGCTTGTGATTATTAATACCTCTTGGACATTTGTTGGTGGGACACCAACAATGGCTGGGAACTTCTTAAGAGTGTGTCACTCGACCTGAGTATGCACACACTTAGCAAGTATTATTACCAAAAGCATTAAACACGAATGAATAAATCTTAAATGGTAAATCTGCTAGATGTCTCCTATCGATATGACAATCGCCTTAGGACATGCTCTTATTTTATCTATAGGGCTTACTATATTTCTTCAAAGCCTCCGCTGTTGGCGTAGTTCCGGCTCCGGGCATTTGAGGTTTAACGTAGTTTCCATCCTTTACCAAAATAGGTTCTTCAAAAGCATCTTTAATCCAAGGAATATACTCCAAAATTGAACATGAAGCATGATAATATGCCAAATGCACATGCACCTGTCCCATATCTCCGACATGGGCAGCCACAGGTAATCTGCGAGAAAGAGCAGCATCAGCTACAGTTAAAAATTCACTAACGCCGCCTAGTCGCGTAATATCTGGCTGAACATAATGAACGGCTTCTGCATCCATAAAGCCTTCGAATGCGTCGGAATGATATAGCTGTTCGCCGAGTGCGATTGGGATGGTTGTTTGTTTAGCTAAAGATGCGTGGCCACGAACATCATCATACCACATCGGCTCCTCAAACCAGAACAAGTTGAATTTTTCTGCCTCGCTACAAAACCTCACACAAGTTGGCAAATCCCACTTTCCATTCCCGTCTACCGCAAGCATGATATCATCTCCAATGGCCGACCGTACTTTTTCAATCCGTTTGATGTCGACGTATGGGTTGGAAGAACCTACCTTAATTTTAATACCTCTGAAGCCCTCTTTTTCAACCACACGTTTTGCGCCGCTTACCAGTTCATTATCGGGTATAGACAACCAGCCAATGTCTGTATTATAAGCAGGTAAAACTTCTTTAGTTGCACCTCCCATTGCGCTCCAAAGTGGCATTTCCAGGTACTTCGCTTTTAAATCCCACAGTGCCGTATCGATAGCAGCGATAGCCAGTTGTGCAATGCCCGCGCGGCCAATCCACTGCATAGCCGGGTTACGTGCCATCTTATACCAAAGCTGATTAATGTTGATGGCAGATTCTCCAATTAATAAAGGAGCATAGCAATCTTTTATGCAGGCAGCAATCACCTGGTCTCCGGGCAAAAAGGCGTGAGTGCCTGTGAAACCCCAGCCGATTAGCCCGTTTTCAGTTTCAATTTTTGCACCAACAACACCCCAATGTGTTATGGAATGTGTGCTGTCGGAAATGCCGTTTCCGGTAACGGGTATATGTAAAATGAAAGGTTCTATTTTGGTTATCTTCATTCTGATTTGTACAAGCTCAATAATGTTTTTAGAAGATGCAGGGCGTCTTGCGCAGTTACAAGTGGTTTTTCTGTTCCGAGGACACAGTTCAAAAAGTGTCTCATCTGTCGGTCGAAGCTTACTTCAAATGGTTCCGGAATGCTCAACTCGGTCCACATCCCCGCTTTCGCGATAGGAGAATTGGGTAATTCGGTGTAAAATCTTAAAAGCGGTGTGGGGCAAATATGGTATTCTATCATGCCTTTATCGCCCGATATCATCAGCATCTGCTCACATCCCGTTGGCCAGTCTTTTTCATATTCGGGTAATTTGCAGCCATAGCTTACGGCTACTTGAGCAATCACTCCCGAAGGGTAGCGAATTACAGCTGCGGCGCTATCTTCGCCTTCCATTTCATGGCGGGCAAGATGTGAGGTAAATCCAGCAACATCCTGAACATCGCCGAGAATGGCGTTCAATCTATAAATCAAGTGTCCGGCACAATCAACCCAGGCACCACCACCGGTTTTTTCTTTGCTTTTTCTGAAATCCCAGGGTTTAAATCCTAGCCATTGTAATGATTTAGCCGAGCCCATCAGGGGTTTGCCAATCCAGCCTTCATTCACAAATTTCACAACCTGGTCGAAAGCGGGATGAAATAAGCCGTTGTGCCCGATAAGTACGGGCACCCCGGCTGCATTAACCACATAAACAATTTTTTCAGCTTCGGCCATATTTGCTGCCAAAGGTTTTTCTAGCAGTACCGGTAATTTTTTGGCAAGGCATTTTTGCATCACTTCCAGGTGAATATCATGCGGAAGCAAGACTACTACAGCGTCAAGCTCGACAGCTTCCAGCATGGCATCTATCGAATTATAGCCGGGAATGTTCCACTCGCTCGTCCGCAAAGAAACTGCCTCATCCCTTACATCGCAGAATGCAACAAATAACGCAATATCACTACATTGCTGTAGGGCGTGATAATGCACATCAGCTACGCGACCAGCTCCAATAAATCCAATTCTTAGTTTGTCATTCATCTACTGCAATTGTCTTTTTATATCGGCCACCAGCCACTTGGCGAGTCCATTTAAATATATTTCACCTCTTGCCGCATTCGCGAGTCGCTGGTCGCCAAGCACCCCATTTTCTGAAACGGTGTGAATCCCGTTCTTCATCATCGGCTCAAGAATTTCGTTAAGCGGGCGCGGGTCACCAAGTGCTAAATCGCCTGTATTGATTAACTCAGGTCGGATAGCGGATATTATTGAAGCCTCAAATTCGCCGGCATGAGAACCTGATACTTCGAGTGAAATTCCTTCCTGAGTCGGCATGGTGTCCCAGGTTTCAGCAACATATTTCCCCACATCTTCTGTATAGGTAACCAGGCATCCCGGCCAACGGTGGCGCAATGCCGGAAGACATTCTCGTGCAACTGCCCAATCTCCACCATGTCCAAACCAGAAGTAGATAAAAGTAAATCCACTTCGGGCAAGGCTTTCCGCTATGTCATCCAATAACAAACTCAGCGTTTCTTTGCGAAGAGAAATGGTTCCCGCGAAAGCGGTATGCTCGGGCGAATAACCAAATGGAACTGCCGGTGCCACCAGCGTTTGGCCAAGGAGTGAGGCAGCGCGCAAAGCAGTAGCTTCACCATGCCAAGTATCAACGCCTTGAGGCAGGCCGGGACCATGTTGCTCGGTAGCGCCAAGTGGAACAATAATCTTGGTCCAGCCTTCTTCAATCAGGCTTTTAATTTCCGGCCAGGAAAGCTCCTCTAGTTTTATTGATCGGATTTTTTTCAAACTCTATAATCTATGGGAATAACAAGTAAAACGCGGCGACACCTAATATCACCAGCAATCCGAAAAAGGCAACAAGTGGCGAACCTTCCATATCCATCTCAACATTTCGAGGCATTTCTTTAGGCTCATGTAAAGGCTTAATAAGCGTTATCAACGACATGATTAATATAACTCCAATAAACGTAATTAACATTCGGTGCAGGTATGGCAAATCGCCCATTTGCCATTGCAAAAACCCGTATATAGGTGCGCTTGCCAATAAAGCCGTGTTTGCAGCAATTGGCGGTGTTGTGCGTATGGCAAAACCGAAAAGGAATACGGCCAAAATTCCCGGTGAAACATAGCCCTGAAATTCCTGGATAAACTTAAATACGCCGCCTTCGAGCAGGCCGGTTAATGCAACAAAACAAGCGATGAGCAGAAAAACAACTGTAGTAATTCGACCGATTAATACCAATTCGGCATCTTTTGCATCCTTTTTTAAATGTCTCTTCCAGATGTCCATTGTGAAAATCGTAGAACCCGCATTAAGCATTCCGGCTACCGAGCTGCTAACCGCACCAGCTAGCACAGCGAATATAAATCCACGCAAGCCTTCCGGAATTAAGTTTTTTATGATGGTTGGATAGGCCTGGTCTGTGCGCGCCAAGCTATCTCCATATAATTGGTGCGCAACAATTCCCGGAAAAACGACCGCCACCGGAACCAGGAGCCATAATGCTCCGGCGAAAATAATTCCATACTGAGCTTGCTTTAAAGACTTTGCCGCTAATGCCCGCTGCATAATTAATTGGTTAAAACCGCAGTAATAAAAAATTGGTATCCAAATGCCGCCTATCAACACCGACCAGGGGAGTTCAGGGTGACTCGAAGGAAGAATTAAATGCATCTTATCTTCATTCACGGTCATGAAATTGGAGAAGCCACCGCATGCTTCAATACCAATATAGGCGGTTATTAATCCTCCAATTAATAGCATTCCGCCATGAAAAAGGTCGGCCCAGACAGCAGCGCGCAACCCTCCCCAAATTACATACAACACTCCAATTCCTGCAATAATGAGCACTGAAGTTGAGAGTTTTATACCGAATATCGTTTCTATTGTGGTGCCGCCAGAGTACAAAATAGCCGCCGTTGTAACCAATGCATAAATAACCACAATCATTACCGACATAATTGCCCTTGAAGTAGAGTTATAGCGGTACTCGAGATATTCCGGCATGGTATAGATACCCGTTGGCAGAAGCTTAGGTAAAAATAACATGGCAATAACAACCACTGCAACCGAACTTAGGAGCTGCCAGGAGCTGACTGCAAATCCGGTTTCTCCGGCCGCTTGTCCCGCCATGCCCACAAACTGTTCGGTGGAAAGATTGGCTGCTACGATAGAAATTCCAATCAACCACCAGGGCAATGAGCGGTCGCCTAAGAAAAAACCTTCACTGCTGGATTTTCCCCGGCTTTTCCAAAAGGCAAATCCAATTACCAGGAAAAATGAAAGGCAAAAAATTATGGTATCAAGAATAGTAAAATTCATAAAATGGCTTTGATAAGGCTTGGTTAGTCTTGACGACTAATAACAAATTTAAATTCTGTAGGATTTCATAAGATGCCCTGCATTGACAGATAACTGACCGAAATTTGCACTAACTTTGAAAATATCATCTTAAAGGTTTAATTTTCTTCATTTATGAGAGTTCGGCATGTTAAAGTTTCGGAACAAAGCGAGCAATCGTTTCGCGTAACAAGAGAGGTTGTGCCGCACTTTTATAATCCGCTACATTTTCATACCGAAATCGAACTGGCATATATTATCCAAAGCCATGGGACGGCTTTTATTGGTGATTATATTGGCACATTTCAACCTGGCGATGTGTTTCTGATTGGAGAAAAATTACCTCATAATTTCAAAAACTCTACTGAATTTTTCGCGAAGGATTCAAATCTAAATGCCGAAGCTCTGGTATTCCATTTTGATTATCACTTTTTGGGAGTCGATTTATGGGCAAAGCCCGAAATGAAGGAAATAGCTAATTTATTACGAGAGGCAAAAAAAGGAATTCTATTAACAGGTGAGACGAGGACTCGTGTTCAGAAAATGATGAAGGATATAGTTAATCTATCTCAGGTTAATCGCTTACTTTCCCTGATTCAAATTTTAGATGTCATTTCCACGAGCTCTGAAAATCAAGTTCTATCAACCAGCCTTCCTTCATCAAATTTTAGCTACGCCGATGCAGAAAAGCTCAACAAAATTAACAGCTATACCATGATGCATTTCAGGACGAAGGTTCCCCTGAAAACCATCGCATCGGTCGCTAATATGAATCCCTCAGCATTCTGCCGCTATTTCAAAATGCGGACAAAACGCTCATTCTCCCAATTTGTAATTGAACTTCGGTTACAGCAGGCAACAAATATGCTGGCTAATTCAACTTTAACAATTGACCAAATTTCGCTCGAGTGCGGCTTTGAAAGCCCTTCGTATTTTTATCGGACGTTCAAGAGATATAAGGGAATTACTCCGGCGGTTTATCAGAGGAGTTTGAGGTGATAAAAGAGAGGTCTTAAATTCGTCACATATTAGTATGAGCCGTCTGGATGAGCTTGTCGAAGGCTACAGGCGCTCTATTTCACGCAAAGAACGCAAAGTAAAATCAAGAGAACGCAAAGTTTTTACCATAGCTGCCCACTCTGAATTTTTTGCACCAGCTTTGCGGCCTTTGCGCTTTTTCTCCTCTGCGTTCTTTGCGTGAACCTGCCCCTATATATGACGAGAATGGCTTTCGAATCCCCTCTAACTTTTATTAACACCCATTATCCAACAACTTCGAATCAAGAAATTTCTTAGCCCTCGGCACATCACTTTCTTCCAGGTGTTCAATTATCATCGGAATGTTCGGATACTTCCGGCTTAACCGTTGAATGTATAGGTCGTAATTTAACGAACCAAGCCCTGGTGCAGGCAGTTCAATGGCTCCCACTCCTCTAAAAGCATGCGCCTCGCTGGCATCAATGTCAGCCATTTGAACCCCTTGCGAGGAAGCGGCTCGCATCACATCTTTTGCATGCGATATCTTGATTCTATCAGATAAGGCATTAAAAATCTGATTCAGCGTTTTATCCATCTGGTCGATGTTATGGTCTTCAAAGTAGTTTGTAGGGTCCATTAACAAACCGAGATTAGGGTCGTCGATATCTGCAAAAAGTCGCAATGTTTCGTCTATAGAACCAATAACGTTATTCACATAGGTTTCAACCAGGAAAGTCACCCCATAACCTCTCGAAAAATCGACTAATTCCTGAATCACTTCCCGGCACTCCTGGTAGCCTTCTTCGGTTTTATTCTTTGGATGATGAACCCAATCGCTATCCGGGTCGTAGGTTCCCGATTCGCTGATTACATATGGAGAACCCAGTTCATTCGCATAGCGGATAATCTGCTTTAAATGGTCGAGATTTTTTTTGCGCTTCACAGGGTCCGGGTTTACCAGATTCGTGTAGCCCGAAACGCATGAAACCGGCAAATTATAATTGCGAAAAGTATCCCGAATCTTCTTGCATTTTTCAGAGTTTATCTGGTCTGTGGAAAGGTCCATGTCTTTGAACGACACATCTAATTGCACGGTGTTAAAATTCAGTGCTCTAATTTTTTGAGCTGTTTCCTCCAGAGAGTAAGGGAAATAGCCGGTAAAAATGCCAACTTGAATCATAGTTTATATTTTAAAAGGTTAATAGTCTGATAAGAGTTCGCCAATGCTAACTGCTCTATGTTCTTTGTAAGAAAGATAGCAGGCATCAACAAGTGCCATCGTTTTCAAGTTATCTTTTCCCCCAATTTCCGGTTCCTTGTCTTCTTCTATAGCACACAGTAACTGCGCCATTGGCCCCACAAAAGCATCCGGGAACCACACTTCATCCCAGCGAGGTTGAAACCATTGACCTGGCTGATGAACCGTACTATAATCCAGCGTGCTTGGCGTACGAGCCGGATACGACGGCCAGCCGATAGTTCCTTTTGCCAAACCTTCTGTTCCCTCTACGCGCCAATTAATATAGATATCGCCTTCGGCACCTTCGCGGGCAGGGCCTGTCCAAACATCATCCCATGAGGAGGCCCTAAAGCCGTTCGCGTATTCCAAAATATATAATGCAATTCCGTCTTCGTGGTCAAACGACTTAGCGCAACGTGGGTCTACACTTACACTAGCAAAAACACGTTCCGGGTCACCGAATAAAAAGCGAAATGCATCAAGGTGATGAATGCTCATCGTTCTGATAGTAGCCCATCCAAGAGCCTTTTGCCAATCCATAAAGTGCGGAATAGCACGCATATCGATGGAAGCGAAAACCGGTTTTCCTAAGAGTCCTTGGTTCAATAAGGATTTACAGGCTCTAATGGACTGGTCGTAACGCATGTTTTGGTTCACGCCCAACTTTATTCCCGCATCAGCGCACAGCTTTAATATTTCTTTTGCTTCCGCAAGATTTACTCCCAAAGGCTTTTGAGCTAATATTCCCTTTATGTGTTTTTTCTTAACCGCTTCGCGGATGACATCAATTTGAACATTAGGCGGGACGGCAATATCAATAACCGAAACTTCCGGGTCGTTCAACAACTCGATATAAGAATCATACACCTTTTTGATAGAATGCCTGTCGGCTACAGCCTGGCTATTTACCCGTTGCCGGGATGAGATAGCAACCGGATTAAAGCCCGCCTGTCTGTATGCAACCAATTGGCAATCGGCCATAATAAAGCCCGAACCGATACACCCAATGCCGATATCTTTATTTGCAGGAAGTTTAGGTAAATAATCGAGTTTGATTTCCGATTCTAAAGTGTTGCTCATATTATTTAACCTTTAAGGTGATTTCGTTTTCTTTATTTAGGAAGTCTGTTTGAGCAGATAGTCCCGTGGGAGCAGAACCCAAAATGCTGCTGTCAAGCACAACTTTTACCGGAGTGATACAAGACATGTTCTTTTCCCGGAAAGGTACATTATAGCTTAAATTATACGCCGAAATAAGCGACCAGCGCGCGCTATCAGATAAATTAGCTTCCGACATGTGAAGCAGATTGCTATGAAAAAAAAGAACGTCTCCTGGTTTCAGTTCAACATGAACTCTTTCGCATATTTTCTCAGCTTCTTCCACAAAAGGCATATCTGCCCCTTGCTGTTCACCGGCAAAAAGATGTTCAAATCTTCCCATTTTATGGGAACCTTTTAAAACCTGTAGACAGCCATTTTCTTTAGTGGCTTCGGTTAAAGCAAGCATTGCGCTGATTAGCGCGTCAGGGTATAGAAAACCATTTTTATACCAATAGCCATAGTCCTGATGCCATTCCCAGGCACCGCCAACTTTAGGCTCTTTCTGCATTAGTTTCGAATGGAAGTGGCAAACCTCGCCATCTCCTAATAAACTTTGTACAGAATTTACCATGCGTTCGCTTCGCGTAAGCAAACCAAAAGTATCATCGCCTGGCGTAAACCATAATGTCAGCTTTGTTCTTTTCCCGCTTTGGTCGTTTAAATCAAAAGCGTTATCGCGCAGTATGTCGTCGTTTGTAGCCAGGTTATATAATAATTCAACTTCAGGCTTGCTGATGAAATTGGAAATAATCAAATACCCATCACGATGATATTGAGCCGTTTGTTCGGCTGTTAAGCTTTGGTGATTCATGAAGATGCTCAATTTGGTTTACACTCAAAGCTTCATTAAAAAAAGCGATGATGCAACAATTATATGCTCAAAAAAATAAGGTTTTTTGACCTAAATATTTCCGGAAGAGAAAAATCATGGTAAATTTATTAATGAATTACTTCTATGAGGCCGCATATCCAAAAACTTCCCCTTTCTGAGCACTCTTCTTTTATGGCTGATACGTTCTTTACGCCATTTTTTGAGACGCCCTGGCACTATCATTCAGAGTTTGAGTTGGTGATGATTTTAAAGGGTCGTGGAAAGCGTTTTGTTGGGAACCATATATCTGATTACGACGAAGGAAGCATTACGTTTCTTGGTTCCAATTTGCCTCATCTTTTCCGAAAGGAGAATCTTGATGAGGCAGGAGGTTCTCTGGTAATTCATTTTAAAGCCGATTTTTTAGGTACTGATTTCAAGTTCATTCCTGAAATGCAGAAAATTAAGCTACTTCTTGAAAAGTCAAAAATGGGATTGCATGTATATGGAAAAACCCGAGATAAAATTGCTGAGCAATTGACAGGGATTTTACAGCTTAAGGGAATGGAACGGCTCATCGCGCTGCTTCACTTATTAACCAAGCTTTCCGAATCGACAGAATATGAATTGTTATCGAGTCCCGATGTAATTGGGCAAAACGTAAAAGATAACGACCGCTTAAACAAGGTTTTCGATCATGTGATGTCGCACTTTACAGAAAATATTCAGATTGAACAAGTGGCAGAACTCTCAAACATGAGCTATTCTGGTTTCTCGCGCTATTTTAAAAATCGCACGAAAAAAACCTTTTCTCACTTCGTAAACGAAATACGAATAGGGCATGCCTGCAAGAGTTTAATGGAAGACGATGTGAGTATTAGCACCGTTTGCTTCGAAAGCGGATTTAATAACCTGGCTCACTTCAATGAGCAGTTCAAAAAAATTATAAAACTTACTCCTTACCAATTTAAGCTTCAGAATAAGTTTTAATTTTCGCTAAAAGTTCTGATATCGCTCTTTTAAAATATCTTTCATGTGCTTATTCACGGCCCATTGGTCTGCAATTGGCGTTCGACTATGAGGAAGGTGAACCATGTAAGGATACGGGCCAAACTCGGGCGTAATCGTTACTACAGCATCCGGGTTTTCAGCTTTTTTCCGACTTATAATTTTATCCCACCATGCCAGGTGTACATTTAAAGCTTCTTTCCATTCCGGAGCACGAGGGTCGGAAATTTGTGGCCCTTCAGGATAACCCACCCGGGCGTGGATATGCTCGGTTCTTTGGATAGCAATTGCCATTGCGTCTTGCTGGTCCTCAAGATACGATTCGGCTACGTTCACCCAATGCGAAGCATCTAACGTGATTTTTAGATACGGTATTCTTTCGAGATAATCTTTTGTAATGTGGGCCGCAAAAGTGAATTTATTCCGGTGTGTTTCATGGTAAACATCCACACCACAATCTTGAGTATGTTTTACAGCGGCATCAACCAACTGCTTATTTTGTTCGAACGTGAAGAAATCTTTGCCTGTTTGAGAATCTATCTTGATAGCAGGAAAAGGTTTTACAAGTTCTAACCAGGCACAATACCGGTCGTAATGTTTTGCGAAGTCCGCATCGTATGTGCCATAATGTTGAGGAATTACTTCCAGTTGATATTTGTCGAGTTTTTCCCAAACTTCATTGAGTTCGTTGTTGGTAGTTTCGTTGGCAATGCCATATTCTAAGCCATTGTATCCTTCATTTTTAATTTTAAGAAAGAGTTCGTCCCAACTTAAATTTTCGCTACCCCATCTCGGGCAAAAAAACTTCACATTCATGATAAAAGATAATAATTACGATACATATCACCTTTGCAGTATTGCAAATAAAGTAAATCTCATTTTTAAAACCTAAGTTGACGTTTTTAAAGAAACTCAAACTCACACTTTCTCGGCAGTTTCTTTCAGTACTTTTATTAAGATTTCCAGATTGATTGGTTTTGAAATATAATCATCCATTCCGGCACGGAGACACTCGTCCCTGTCTTCAGGAAGCGCGTTAGCGGTCATGGCTACAATAACCGGTCGGCATAAAGAGTTCTTTCTAATGTATCTCGTAGCTTCTAATCCATCCATTTCGGGCATTAATACGTCCATCAAAATTACATCGTAAGATTTTTCGGACAACATATCTACAGCTTGACGACCATTATTGGCGACATCGATCCTATACCCCAGTTTACTTAAAACTTTGGTGGCCAGCTTTTGATTAATCAAATTGTCTTCTGCCAGCAGGATATTCAAAGGAAAAGCTATTGCAAAGTCTTCGCTCAGCAAATTTGTTTTCTTTTGCTCTACAGGCGCCGAATGATCGCCTTGTTCTTTTAGCTCCTGCTGAACTAGTTTAAGCAACTGTGCCTGTTTTACTGGTTTTGTAAGTACTGCATTAAACAAGTCAGAATATTTCGATCTCGTCTCATCGCCTACTGAACTTAAAAGAATGATAGGCAATTTGGCATTTCGCGACTTAATTAATTGAGCCAGCTCTATACCGTCCATCTCGGGCATTTGCATATCGCTTATTACCAGCGAAAAGTCTTGCTGAGTCTCTAATATAGAGAGTGCCTGTTTGCCTGATTGTGCCAAAGTAGGCACTAATTTCCATAGCTCGAGTTGTCCACGCAGGATTTTCAGATTTGTCATGTTATCATCTACAACCAATATCTTTTTACCTGCACTCGCTTCAAAATTGAGATTAGCGTATTGTTTTTGCGACTCCTGCCCGGCCTTAGTTTGTATGTTAAAGCTAAATGTGGTGCCTTTACCTTCTTCGCTTTCAACATTTATTGAGCCACCCATCAACGTAATTAGTCGTTCCGAAATAACCAAACCTAATCCTGTTCCGCCGTATTTACGAGTAGTGGAACTGTCTACCTGCGAAAATGCTTTGAATAGGCGGGATAATTTTGCTTTTGGAATACCAATGCCTGTATCTTTTACAGCAAAAGTGAGCTCTAAATCGTCGTTTATTGCTTTTGATAAGCTAACTTTTACAAATACTTCACCTTTATGAGTAAACTTAAGTGCGTTACTTATTAGGTTGATAATAATCTGCCGAAGGCGTAAACCATCTCCAACTATTTGTACGGGAACAGTGTGATCAATTTGGTAAATCAAATCTAGTCCTTGCTCTGCTGCCTTGCCGGCAAAAAGGTCCATCACATCTTCAATGCATTTGCGTAAATCGAAATCGTGATGCTCAAGCTCCATATTTCCTGACTCGATTTTAGAAAAATCAAGAATATCGTTAATTACAGCAAGCAGGGCATCGCCGCTTACGCGGATGGTTTTAACATAATCGTCCTGCTCAGAATTAAGGTCTGTTTCGGCCAACAAACTCGCCATCCCTATCACTCCGTTCATTGGAGTTCTGATTTCATGACTCATAGTTGCTAAAAACACGCTCTTGGCCTGGTTAGCTTTGTTAGCACTTTCACGCTCCTCAGCCAACCTTTTATTCAATTCTTCCAGGGTTTCAGAGTAGGTCTTAAGCTCTTTAGATTGTGCCTGCATCTCTTCTGATTGGGATTGTAATTCTTCATTCACCGACTGCAATGCTTCTGCCTGAGTTTGAAGCTCTTTTGCCTGATTTTCCAGTTCATCGGATTTTTGCACCACTTCTTGTGTTCTAATAGCAACTAATCGTTCGAGCTCAGCTTTTTGCGCCTGTACTCTGTTCATCCGATAACGATAGGTAGAATAAATACCGCCGGTAATAACTAACACAATCAATGTTCTGAACCACCACGTAGCCCAAAATGGGGGTATAATGATGACTTTTATTGAGGCTCCTTTATCATTCCACAAGCCATCGTTGTTTGAAGCTTTAACTCGAAATGTATATTTACCCGGATCTAAATTGGTGTACGTTGCCACGCGGTTGGTACCTACGTAATTCCAGTCCTTATCAAAGCCTTCCATTTTATAAGCATACGTATTCTTCGCCGTTAGGTAGTAGTTGTGACTTGCAAATTTGAAGCTAATTACCGACTGCTTATAAGATAGCTTAATCTCCCGAGCCTCATTAATGACATCTTTAAGTACACCTGTTTTATCGGGCGTAATGCTTTTATTAAAAATCTGAAAATCGGTAATCGAGACCGGAGGAATGAGGGTATTATCTATAATTTCTTCAGGTTTGAAAATTGAAATTCCATTTTGGCCAAAGAGGATAAACTCCCCTGTTTCGCCCTTGGTAAAGCGATAGTTCGGATTTAATTGGTATCCATCTTTTGAATTGTAATATCTGATTTCAAAAGTTTCCGGATTGATTTTAAGTAATCCTGCATCTGTTCCAACCCAAACATTTCCTCTCGCATCGCCCCAAATAGCTTCTTTAATCACTTGTCGGCCAAAAAAGCCGTCTTTTTCAGTTATCCTCTTAAATTTACCATTACCTAAATGAACACAAACACCATTAAGTGTACCCATCCATAAGCGGCCTTTCTTATCCAGGTGCAGTGCTGTATTAATATTACTCAACAAGCTTGTTGAGTCTCCGGGCTTATTTACATATTTTGTTATTTTTCCGTTGATGAGGTTTATTTTATTCAAACCACCGTTATAAGGAGTTGTCCAAAGCACGTTCCCTGATCGTATACTTATACCCACCTCGCTGGAGCTTACACTATTCTTAATTGATATATTATTAAGCAGATAGCTTACTTTTAAAGTTTTAAGATCGATTTTGTTAAGCCCGCCGCCGCCTGTTCCGAG